>JAENWO010000421.1 GCA_016649925.1 Actinomycetales bacterium | reverse complement strand
TCCAGGGCGTAGTCCCGGTCACTCAGACGGCGCAGGTAGCGCATCATCTGCGTCTCGGAGCGGTAGCTGGAGAAGACGGGGTGCGTGAGATAGGAACTCGTGCGGCCGAGGTCGGCGGGGAGGCCGAGGTCGGCACCGGGGCCGAGGTCGGCACCGGGGCCGAGGTCACCACTCCTGCCCGCAGCAGCGGCTGACCGCGTCCCCGGCTCGGCGTCGAGCGCCCCGGCGACGGCGTCGAGGAGCGTGTCGACGACGTCGACCGTCGTCGTCTCGTCACACGAGATGCTCACCCGGTCGGCGTCCTGTCGCCACAGCGTGATGTTCCGCGTCAGCGCGGCCGCGACGAGCGCGTCCGCCCGGCCGGGGACGACGGCGGTGACCGTGTCGAAGAAGGAGGTGTGGGCCACTTCTACACCGAGCTCGCCCAGTCCGCGGGCCAGCCGCAGAGCGCGGGAGTACACCCGCTCGGCGATGCCCCGCAGCCCCTCGGGGCCGTGGTAGACCGCGTACATCGACGCCATCACGGCTAGCAGCACCTGGGCGGTGCAGATGTTCGACGTCGCCTTCTCGCGACGGATGTGCTGCTCCCGCGTCTGCAGTGCGAGCCGCAGCGCGGGTGCGCCGTCCGCGTCCCTCGACACGCCGACGAGCCGTCCGGGGAGCTGGCGCAGCAGTCCGTCCCGGACGGCGAGGTAGCCCGCGTGGGGACCGCCGAAACCCATGGGCACCCCGAAGCGCTGCGTGGTCCCGGCCACGATATCCGCCCCGAGCACGCCCGGCGCCTCCACCAGGGTGAGCGCGAGCAGATCCGCCGAGACCACCACCTGGGCGCCGCCGTCGTGGGCCGCACGCACCCACGACTCGATCCGGGCGCGCTCCAGGACGCGGCCGGAGGAACCGGGGTACGCGAGCAGCACGCCGAAAACACCCTCGAGTTCGCCCGGTTCGCTGCCGGCGTCGAACTCGACGAGCTCGATCCCGAGCGGCCGGGCCCTCGTGGCGAGCACCGCCTTCGTCTGGACGAAGGTGTCGGCGTCGACGAGGAACCGGGCGCCCGGGCGCCGGACCGCGCGGCGCGCGAGCAACATCGCCTCGGCGACGGCGGTGGACTCGTCGAGCATCGACGCGCCGGCCACGCTCATGCCGGTGAGGTCGATCACCATCGTCTGGAAGTTGAGCAGTGCCTCCAGGCGGCCCTGCGAGATCTCCGGCTGGTACGGCGTGTAGGCCGTGTACCAGGCGGGGTTCTCCAGCACGTTGCGCCCGATCACCGACGGGGTGACGGTGTCGTAGTAGCCCTGACCGATCATCGACGTCCGCACGGTGTTCCGGGCCGCGATCGCACGCAGCTCCGCGAGCACCTGCTCCTCGCTGTCGGCGGCGGGTACCTCGGCGAGGCGGCCGGTGACGAGCTGCCGCGGGATGGCCGCACGCAGGAGGCTCTCGACGGAGTCGGACCCGATCACGGAGAGCATGGTGCGCTGGGCGTCGTCGTCCGTACCGACGTGGCGGGTGAGGAACTGCGGTGCGTCGGTCATCGCGTCAGCGTCAGTCCTTCGTCAGCTGGGAGTAGGCCTCGGGGTCCAGCAGGTCCCCCTCCACTTCAACGCGCACGGTGTACAGCCAGCCGCGTCCGTACGGGTCCTCGTTGACGAGCTCTGGCGACTCCACGACATCGTCATTGATCGCCTCCACCTCGCCGGAGACCGGTGCGTACAGGTCGCTCACAGACTTGGTGGACTCGATCTCGCCGCAGCTCTCCCCCGCGGTGATCGCCTCCCCCGCCGTCGGGAGCTCGACGAAGACCACGTCGCCCAGGGCGTTCGCGGCGAACTCGGTCACGCCGACCGTGGCGACGCCGTCGGCGATGATTACCCACTCGTGCTCGGCGGTGTACTGGCGGTCGGTGGGAACGCTCATTGTCTCTCTCCTGCTGGCTGGGTCATTTCTGGCGGCGGTAGAAGGGTAGTTTCGTCACGGTCATCTGGTGCAGGGTGCCGCGGACGTCGACGTCGAGCGTGTCACCGGGCTCGGTCGAGGAGCTCGTCAGCGCCATCGCGATCGGATGGCCGAGCGTTGGTGACAGGACACCGGAGGTCACCTCACCGACGTCGGCTCCCGCGCCGAGCACGCGGTTGCCGGAGCGGGCCGCGCGGCGGCCCGTGCCCTGCAACCCGATGAGGCGCTCCCCCGTGGGCCGATCGGCCCGGACGCCGAGCGCACCACGTCCGACAAACTCGTGGTCGAGGTGCACGACGCGGCCAAGGCCGACCTCGTACGGGGTGGTCCGCGCGGTCAGCTCGTGGCCGTACAGGGGCATGCCGGCCTCGAGCCGGAGCGTGTCCCGGCTGGCCAGTCCGCACGCCTGGACGCCGTGGTCCGACCCGGCGTGCAGGAGCTGCGCCCAGATACCGGCTGCCGCCTCCGCCGGGACGGCCAGCTCGAAACCGTCTTCACCGGTGTAGCCCGTGCGTGCGACGAGCGTGGGGACGCCGCCGACGGCGGAGGTCAGGCTCGCGTAGTACCTCAGGCCGGTGAGGTCGGCCTCCACCAGCGGCGCGAGGATCTCGGCGGCACGGGGTCCCTGGATGGCGATCAGCGCCCAGTGAGGCGTGCGGTCCACCACGTCCGCGCTGAGGTCGCGGCTGCGCAGCGCCAGCTGATCCAGCACGATGGTCCGGTTCGCGGCGTTCGCGATGACGAGGTAATCCCGAGCGCTGTGGCGGTAGACGATGAGGTCGTCCAGGATGCCGCCGTCCTCGGCGACGAGCATCGTGTACCGGGCTCGCCCGTCAACGAGACGGGAGACGGCGGAGACCAGTGCGCCGTCGAGCGCTACGCCGGCGTCCGGACCGCTCACCTCGAGCTGCGCCATGTGGGAAAGGTCGAACAGGCCCGCTCGCTCGCGCACTGCTCGGTGCTCGGCCAGGTCGCCCGCGAACCGCAGCGGCATCG
>JAENWO010000230.1 GCA_016649925.1 Actinomycetales bacterium | reverse complement strand
CGGGTGAGCTGGGCGATGCGCCCGAGGATGCTCTGCTTCTCAACCACGGATGTTCCTTTCGTCGTCACGCTTGCTTGAGCACTGCTTGAGCACTGCTTGAGCACTGCTTGAGCACTGCTTGGAGAACTGCTGTGGGACAACCTGCCAGATCAGAACCGGCCGCCACCTCCTCGGCGTCCGCCACCTCCGAAGCCACCTCCGAAGCCCCCTCCGAAGCCTCCTCCGGAGCTGCGCCGGCTGCTACCACGCGAGCTGTTCCGGCCGCTGCCGCCGAAGCCGCCGCCGCCACCCCAGCCACCATCCCAGCCGCCGCCGCCCCCGCCGCCGAACAGGTCGCCGAGGATGCCGCCGAGGATGAGCGAGCCGGTGTCGATACCGCCCGAGCGGCCGTAGTAGCCGCCATCGGTGGGGGGCCGGCGCTCGTCCTGCCACCGGTTGACGTCGGCGTAGGCGAGGTCGCGGGCCGCCTGCGCCTTGTGGGAGGCGACCGTGGCGTGCTGCAGCGCCTGCACCGGGTCCGACGGCGCCAGGTCGCTCGCCTGCTGGAGCTCGCGGATCGCCTCGGCGAGCCGGGTGCGCGCGGTGGAGTCCACGGCGCCGCGGTTCGTCTCGATGTAGGAGTTCGCACTGCGGATGAGGGAGTCCGTCGAGGCGATCACCCGGCCGAGCTGGCTGTTCGCCCGACGCTGCACCTCGTCCTGCTGCCGCCGGTCGGCGAGCGCTGCGTCCAGCGCCTGCTCGGCAGCCGTGATCTCGTTCAGCGCGGCGATCGGGTCCCCGCCGGCCTTGGCGGCCGTCGCCCCGGTGATCACCGCCTGCGCCCGCTGGGCCAGGGTGGCGACCTGCACGTCCCCGGGGGCGAGGCGCTCGACGTCGGCCAGGTCCGCGGAGATGGACGCCACCGCGGCGTCGAGCCTGGCACCGGCCTGCGCGAGGTCCTGCCCGGCGTGGGTGACGGAGTCGAGGAGGGTGACGGACTGCTCCAGGGCGTCCTCGGCGGTGCGCGCGAACGCCACCGCCGTGCCGCGGTCCCCGGCCTGCACGCGCGAGCGCCCCTCGGCGACGGACTGGCGCGCCGCGGTGAGCAGCTGGCCGGCCTGGTCGGGTGCCCTGGAGACGGAGACCAGCGAGGTCGCCGGGTACGTCGCCGCCAGCTGGGTGAGCGCGGCGCGGGCGGCCGGGATGCGTGCCTCGATCTCGCCGGCCCGCTGCTCGATCTCCCCCAGCACCTCGGGGGCGTTCTCCTGCATCTTGCGCAGCTCGGCGAACTCCTCCGCCTGCGCGTCCAGCGCCTTGTCGCCGTGGTCGCAGAGCAGGATCACGCGGGTCAGCATCTGACGCTTCTCGGCCTCGGACTCGGGAGTGGAGTCGTCCACCCGCTGCTGGATCGCGAATGCCTCACCCAGCTGCTTCTTGACGTCCTCCAGGACCACCTTGAAGTCCTTGGTGGCCTCCAGCCCGAACTGCGCGACCGCGAATCCGAGCTCCTGATCGGAGCTGCGGACATCGTCGTCCAGCCCCACCAGAGCGGCGCTGGCGCGCTTCGCGAGCGCCTCCGTCGACATGCCGGCGAGAAAGTCCTCGAGCGTCTTCGGCTGGCCCGGGACCCCCCTGGGGATGGGACCACCCGGCATCCCGGGCGCCGGCTGGCTGCGCTTCTTCGAGCGCGACAGGGCGAACGCGCCGACGCCGATCACGCCGACGCCGATGAGCACCGGAACGAGGAGGCCGCTGCCCGAGCCGCCCTGGGCCGCCTCGAGGTAGCCGCGCGCGCCCTCGATCGCGGCGCCAGCCCAGTCGTCGGCCGCGAGCCGGTCCTCGATCCGGGTGGCGACCTCGTTGAGCTGGTCGTCGGAGAGCGGGTTGTCGGACGCCACCGAGTACGCGTACTCGCGGTCCTCCACGGCGATCGCGAGCAGGATGTCGTTCGCACCGAGACCGGACGCCTCCGCGGTCGCATCGGCCCAGTCGTTGCCGTTCTGGCCGTCGAAGGAGTCGACGTACACGGTGAACAGGTCGAGGCTGGAACCGCCGGCGAGCTCGTCCGCGGCGGCTTGGATCTCGTCCACCTGACCCTGCACCACGCGTGCGGTGGTGTGGTCGACCACCTTCTCGTCGAGGCGGAACGGCGACTCTGCCAGGGCCGGTCCGGCCACCACGGCCAACCCGAGGAGGGAGAGTGCGGCAGTGGCCAGGACACGGGGCAGGAGAAAGATTCGGGTCACACCGTCGATCTTGTCTGGTCGCAGGAAGTGGCGCAACGAGATCGGATGGGCAGTTCTGGCCGCGGCCGGTGTGAGCGCCGACACAGGGCCTCTTCACCTTCATCAGGTAGGTTGCCCGCGTGACCAACCAGTACTCCCCGTCCGAGGAATCTTCGGCCCCCGTCCTGACCGTGATCCAGCACGAGGGCAACGTCTCGCTCGACCAGTTCGAGCAGTGGCTCGACGGCGTCCAGGTGCGCGTCGTGCGCGCCGACCGTGGCGAGTCGCTGCCCGGCGCGGAGGAGACCGACGGACTCCTTGTCCTCGGCGGCACCATGTCCGCATACGACGACGCCGTCGCCCCGTGGCTGCCCGCCGTGCGCGCGCTGATGGCGGACGCCGTCGAGCGCGACGTCCCCGTGCTCGGCATCTGCTTGGGCGCACAGCTGCTCGCGGTCGCCACCGGCGGCCGGGTCGAGGTCGACGCCCCGGTCGGCCACGAGAACGGCGTCATCCAGGTGCGGCTACGCCCGGACGCGGCGCGGGACCCGGTGCTCGGTGGCGTCGTGACCGCGCTCGGCCGCACGGTGGCTGCGCCCTCCATGCACGGCGACGCCGTGACGGCCCTGCCCGACGGCGGCACCTGGCTCGCGAGCTCCGCCCAGTACCCGTTCCAGGCGTTCCGGATCGGCAGCGCCCTCGGCCTGCAGTTCCATCCCGAGGCCGGGGCGGACCTGCTCGCCGAGTGGGCCGGCTCGCACGAGGACCTCGACGCCGACGCGATCCGGGCCGACTACGCATCCTCGGCCGACGACCTCGCGACCCTGGCCCGCGAGATCGCCGAGGGTTTCGCGGCGCAGGTGCGTCGCGCTGACGTCCGGATCGGCTGACGTCCGGATCGGCTGACGTCCGGCCGAGTCCGCGCGTGCGCCGTGCCCCCGCGCGTGCGCCGTGTGCCCCGCGGACCGCGTGCTCAGAGCCGCGGGTCGATATGGACCTTTGGCCCCGGGCCCGCGTCCTGCGGCCGCCAGCCGCCCAGCACGTCCCCGGCGCGGTCCAGCCCCACCGTCGCGGCGACGAGCGGCCGGGGGTCCACCGCTCCCGAGGCAAAGCGCTCGATCGCCCCGTCCAACCCGGCGGACCCGCCGAGGATCCCGACCGCGGTGACGTCCTTGAGCACGAGCGCCCGGCTGTCGATCATGCTCGGGGTGACGGACAGCCCGATGTAGACCACCCGGCCTCCGGGCTCCACGAGGTCCACGGCACGCGGCGGCAGCCCCGGCGCCGTCGACGCCTCGATGATCGCGGCCCACGGCAGGTCCGGCAGGTCGGAGGCAGTCCACGAATCGAAGCCGAGCGAGCGCGGGAAGGCGAGGGACGCCGTCGTCGGCCCGAGCAGGTGCACCTCCCCGCCCTCGGCGCGGGCGAACTGGGCGACCAGGAGGCCGATCGTCCCCGGACCGGTCACGAGCACCGGGTCACCGGGGGAGAGCCGCGCCGCCTGCACGCACCGCAACGCATTGCCGCCGGGTTCCACGAGCGCGCCCGCGACGGCGTCCACCCCGTCGGGCAGCGGGTGGAGCGAACTCACGGGCACGACGAGCTGCTCGGCGAGCGCGCCCGCCCACCCGCCGCGGATCCCGATCTCATAGCGGGTCGCGCACACGTGGTGCCGCCCGGCCCGGCACCGGGCGCACTCACCGCAGCCGAGCATCGTGTCCCCGGTGGTGCGCCGGCCGAGCCATGCTGCATCCACGCCGGCGCCGACGCCGGAGACCGCGCCGCACCACTCGTGCCCCAGGCGCATCGGGTACGCGGCCTGACCGGAGTGCAGGTAGGACATCTCGCCGGTGTAGAACTCGATGTCGGTGCCGCAGACCCCGACGCGGTGGATGTCGACCACCACCTGCCCCGGCCCCGCCACGGGCGCCGGGACCTCCTGGACCGAATGCTCGCGCGGCCCGGTGAGGACGAAGGCCCTCAACGCGGAGGCCCGACGGCGGAGCCCGGTCCCGCGGCAGCGTCGCCATTCGCAGGGGTGGGGTCGAGAGGCGCCCAAGATCCGGACCAGGGGGTGGTCGGTACCCCGACGGCGTCGACGCGCGCGGTGAAGAGCCGGCCGGAGTCGGGGTGGGCTGCCAGCTGCTCGGGCGTGAGGCCGGTGCGGGCCGTTGTGATGAGCAGCACGTCGAGGTCGGGCCCGACGAACGCCACGCTCGAGGTGTGCGGGGCGTCGACCTCCACGGTGGCGAGCAGCTCGCCGTCGTCCGCGTAACGGCGCACCTGGCCGGTGCCCCAGAGCGCGACCCACAGCGCGCCGTCGGCGTCCATGCAGATGCCGTCCGGGTGAGGGTCACCGAACCTCAGGTGCTCGTGCCGCCGGCCGACGGCACCGGTCACGGCGTCGTAGTCCCGCACCCACACGACCCGAGCGGTGGTGTCGACGCTGTAGAGCCGTGAACCGTCCGGGGACCAGGCCAGCCCGTTGGACAGCCCGAGGTCGTCGTCGAGGACCGTGAGTGCGCCGTCGTCCTCCACGCGGACCAGGCGTTCCCGGTGCTCGAGGTGCTCGAGGTGCTCGCGGTGCTCGCGGTGCTCGGGGTGCTCGGGGTGCTCGGGGTGCTCGGGGTGCTCGGGGTGCTCGAGGGCGAGCGTGCCGATGAGGAACCGGCCGGCGGGGTCCATGGCGCCGTCGTTCGTCCGGCTGCGAGTCCCGGCCGCCACGATCCGCGGGCCGGGGCTGCGCGTCCCGGCCGCCACCATCCGCGGGCCGGGCGTGCG
>JAENWO010000441.1 GCA_016649925.1 Actinomycetales bacterium | reverse complement strand
GCAACGTCGTCACGGCCGACGGCGTCACCGACCTCGTCGAGGCCGGCGCGGACATCGTCAAGGTCGGCGTGGGGCCGGGCGCGATGTGCACCACCCGGATGATGACCGCCGTCGGGCGCCCGCAGTTCTCCGCGGTGCTCGAGTGCGCCACCCGCGCACGGGAGCTGGGCAAGCACGTCTGGGCCGACGGTGGGGTGCGCTACCCGCGCGACGTCGCCCTCGCGCTGGCCGCGGGCGCCTCCCAGGTGATGATCGGCTCGTGGTTCGCGGGCACGCACGAATCCACCGGTGATCTCCAGATGGACGAGCAGGGACGCGCCTACAAGGAGAGCTTCGGGATGGCGTCGGCTCGGGCCGTGGCGGCGCGCACGGCTGCGGACTCCACGACGTTCGACCGCGCGCGCAAGGCCCTCTTCGAGGAGGGCATCTCGCACTCGCGGATGTACCTGGACCCGCAGCGGCCCGGCGTGGAGGACCTGCTCGACCACATCACCTCGGGTCTGCGCAGCGCCTGCACCTACGCCGGCGCCCGCACCATCGAGGAGTTCGCGGAGCGCGCCGTCGTGGGTCTGCAGTCCCCCGCCGGCTACGACGAAGGACGGCCGCTGCCCGCGGGCTGGTAGATCAGCTCGGGTCGACGAGTGCGCACGGCCGCTCCCGGCGCTGACCCGGGACACGAACGGGTCACGATGGGACAGGATGGGGCCCATGACCGCTGCCGCTCGTCCCGTGCTGCCCTACGGCTCCTGGCCCTCCGCACTCACCCCCGAGGTCATCACCCGGGACTCGGTGCGGCTCTTTGAGGTGCAGCTCGAGGGCAGCGACACCTACTGGGTCGAGGGCCGACCGCAGGAGGGTGGCCGCCAGGTGCTGGTGCACCGCGCCCCGGACGGCACCACCACCGACGTCGTGCCGGCGGAGCTCGGTGACGGCAGGCCGTTCGACGTGCGCACCCGGGCGCACGAGTACGGCGGCGCATCCTACGCGGCGTGCGGGGACGTCGTCGTCGTGTCCCGCCGCGAGGACGACCGGCTCTACCGGGTGGACCGCGACGGCGGCGCGTTCGCGCCGCCGGCCCCGCTCACAGCCGAGGACGGACGCCGGTACGCCGATCTCGAGATCGACGCCACCCGGGGTCTGGTGCTCGCCGTCGCCGAGGACCACGGTGAGCCGGGTGGCCAGCGCACCGACCCGGAGAGCACGCTCGTGGCCGTCCCGCTGGACGGCTCCGCGGCGCAGGACCCGACGGCGGTGAGCGTCCTGGCACGGGGGACGGACTTCGTCAGCTCACCCCGGCTCAGTCCCGACGGCGCCCACCTCGCCTGGGTGACCTGGGACCATCCGAACATGCCGTGGGACTCCACCACCCTGTGGGTGGCCCGCGTCGAGGACGGTGCGGGCGGGCCGCGCCTGGCCGGTCACCGGACCGTCGCTGGCGGAGCCGGCGTATCCGTGGCGGAGCCCGCGTGGACGCCCGAGGGTGACCTCGTCCATGTCGACGACCGCTCCGGCTGGTGGAACCTCTACCGCACCCAGGACGTGCTCGGCGAGAGCCGCACCCGGAGTCTGCACCCCGCGGAGGCCGAGTTCACGGTGCCGCAGTGGGGCTTCGGGCCGCGCACGTACGACGTGCTCGACGCCGAGCACCTGGTGTGCTCGTGGTCCGCAGACGGACGTCGACACCTCGGCACCGTGCGGCTGGCGAACGGTGAGCTCGAGACCTGGGCCGGTGAGTGGGAGCCGGCTGGGACGGTCCGGGCCCGCGAGGACCGGGTGGTGTTCATCGCCGAGTCCGCCACCCGACCGGGCGGCGTGGTGGAGCTGGACGTCCGCACGCACGCCACCACGCTGCTGCGCAGCACCTCCGCCCTCGACCTGCCCACCGGCGAGGTCGCACGTGCGGAGGCGGTGAGCTGGGACACACCCGACGGCGCCCGGGCCCACGGCTTCTTCTACGCGCCCACGTCGAGCACCGCCGTCGGGCCCGAGGACGAGCGACCGCCGTTGCTCGTGATGTCGCACGGCGGCCCCACGGCCGCGACGAGCGCGGGCTTCGACCCGCGCATCCAGTTCTGGACGACGCGGGGTCTCGCCGTGCTCGACGTCAACTACGGCGGGAGCACGGGCTACGGTCGCGCGTACCGGGAGCGCCTGAACGGCGGGTGGGGCGTGGTGGACATCGACGACTGCGCGGCCGGCGCGCTCTGGCTGTCCGCGCGCGGCCTCGTCGACACCCGCCGGCTCGCCATCCGCGGAGGCAGCGCCGGCGGGTTCACCACCCTGGCGGCGCTGACCTTCCGTGACGTCTTCACCGCCGGGGTGAGCCTGTACGGGATCGGCGACCTCGAGGCGCTCGCGCGCGACACCCACAAGTTCGAGAGCCGATACCTCGACTCGCTCGTCGGGGAGTACCCGGCCGAGGCGGACCTCTACCGCCAGCGCTCCCCCATCCACCACACCGACGGGCTGGACGCGCCGATGGTGCTCCTGCAGGGGCTCGAGGACCGTGTGGTCCCGCCGGACCAGGCGAGGTCCATGGCCGACGCCCTCCGCGCCAAGGGCCGGCCCGTCGCCCTGGTCCTGTTCGAGGGCGAGGGGCACGGCTTCCGCAGGGCCGAGACCATCCGCGCCGCGCTGCAGGCGGAGCTGTCCTTCTACGGCCAGGTGTTCGGCTTCACCCCCGCAGGCGACCTGCCTGAGCTGATGGTGGAGAACCTGCCCCAGCGCTAGCGGGAGTTTCCCCGCTAGCGTGTTCTTGGCTCGT
>JAENWO010000027.1 GCA_016649925.1 Actinomycetales bacterium | reverse complement strand
CTGCTCGGCGCTGCGGCTCTCGTCGTGACGACGACTGCGGCGGTCCTCGGCCTCCGGGTCCGCCGGTAGATCACTGCAGACGCGCCGCTCGCCGTCTCGGCCGCCACGCCCTGGCGGGCCGGTGGCTCAGCGCACGCCTCTCAGCGCACCCCCCTCAGCGCACCCACGGCGCGTCGAGCGGCCGCAGAGTCCCCCAGTCCCGGGTGCGCGCCGCCTTGGCCGCCAGAATGCCGACGGCGGTGCTCGGGTTGTGCAGGTCCCCCGCCAGGACGGCCTCGACGGCGGCGTCGAGCGGCACCCACCGCCGCTCCATGTCGAGCTCCTCGCCCTCCCGGGTGAACCGGTCTGCGTGCGGGACCTCGCTCAGGTCGCGGGCGAGGAAGACCCGGATGGGCTCGTCGGAACCGCCGGGACTCGTGTAGTAGTCGACGAGGACGTCCCACCTGGTCGCGCTCAGGTCGGCCTCCTCCGCCAGCTCTCGCGCGGCGGCATCGCGCAGCGCCTCCCCCTCGACGTCCAGCAGGCCGGCGGGCAGCTCCCACAGGTAGGAGCGGACCGGGTGGCGGTACTGCCGCAGCAGCAGGATGCGCTCCTGCTCGTCCAGCGCCAGTACGGCAACCGCGCCCGGATGCCGAACGAACTCCCGCGTGACACGGCCCGCAGCTCCGAGCTCGACGGTCTCCGCGACGACGTCCCAGACGTATCCGGTGTGGATCAGGGTGTGGTTCGTGATCTCCAGGCTGGCCCGCTCGTCCTGCGGCGCGCCCCAGGGATCAGGCATGCACGGCCGGCTCGACATGCACAGCCGGCTCGACCTCGAGCAACCGGGTCTCACGCTGGCGGGCGAGGGCTGCACCGATCAGGCCGCTGAAGAGCGGGTGGGCGCGGGTGGGTCGCGACTTGAACTCCGGATGCGCCTGCGTGGCGACGTAGTACGGGTGCTTGTCGCGGTCCAGCTCCACGAACTCCACGAGCGAGGAGTCCGGTGACCGTCCGCTGATCTGCAGGCCGGCCTCGGAGAGCGCGTCCCGGTAGGCGTTGTTGACCTCGTAGCGGTGGCGGTGCCGCTCACTCACCCGCTCCGAGCCGTACGTCTCGGCGATGATCGAGCCCGGCGTCAGGACCGCCTCGTAGCTGCCGAGCCGCATGGTGCCGCCCAGGTCACCTTCGCCGCCCACGATCGCCAGCTGCTCGGCCATCGTCGCCACCACCGGGTCCGGGGTGTTGGAGTCGAACTCGGTGGAGGATGCCTCGGCAAGGCCGAGCACGTTGCGGGCGTACTCGATGACCATGCATTGCAGGCCGAGGCAGATGCCGAGCGTGGGGACCTGGTTCTCCCGGGCCCAACGCAGCGCCCCGAGCTTGCCCTCGATGCCGCGGACGCCGAAGCCGCCGGGGACGAGCACGGCGTCGACGCCGCCGAGCGCCTTGCGGGCCCCCGCCTCCGTCTCGCAGTCGTCGGAGGCGACCCAGCGGATGTTCACCCGAGCGTTCGTGTGGAAGCCGCCGGCGCGCAGGGCCTCCGTCACGGACAGGTACGCGTCGGGCAGGGAGATGTACTTGCCGACGAGGGCGACCTCCACCTCGTCCGCGGGGTGGTGTACCCGCTCCAGCAGCGTGTGCCACGTGTCCCACTCGACGTCCCGGAACGGCAGGTCGAGGCGCCGGATCACATAGGCGTCCAGGCCCTCGCTGTGCAGGACCTTGGGGATGTCGTAGATGCTCGCGGCGTCGACGCAGGTGATGACGGCCTCACGGTCCACGTCGCACATCGCGGCGATCTTCGTCTTGATGGACTCGGGCAGGTCCCGGTCCGCGCGGCACACGATGGCGTCGGGCTGGATGCCGATGCTGCGCAGCGCAGCGACGGAGTGCTGGGTGGGCTTGGTCTTGAGCTCCCCGCTCGGGCCGAGGTACGGGATGAGCGAGACGTGCACGAAGAACACGTTGTCGCGACCGATGTCCTGGCGGACCTGTCGGGCGGCCTCGAGGAACGGCTGGGACTCGATGTCCCCGACGGTGCCGCCGACCTCGGTGATGATGATGTCGGGGACGTCCTCCCCGTGCGCCGGGCTCGCCTGGGCGCGCATCCGGTACTTGATCTCGTCGGTGATGTGCGGGATGACCTGCACCGTGTCGCCGAGGTACTCCCCGCGCCGCTCCTTCGCGATCACGGTGGAGTAGATGACGCCGGTGGTCACGTTGGCGCCCGCGTCCAGGTCCACGTCGAGGAACCGTTCGTAGTGGCCGATGTCGAGGTCGGTCTCGGCGCCGTCCTCGGTGACGAACACCTCACCGTGCTGGAACGGGTTCATCGTCCCGGGGTCGACGTTGAGGTACGGATCGAGCTTCTGCATCGCGACCCGCAGGCCACGTGCCCTCAGCAGGTGACCCAGGCTCGACGCCGTCAGGCCCTTGCCGAGTGAGGATGCCACCCCACCGGTGACGAAGATGTGTCGCGGACTTTTGGCCTGGTTACCGGTACGCCGGTCTGAAGAGGTCACCACGGATTTTCACCCTAGCACCCTCGCGTAGATCTCCAGCATGTGAACGAGCGCGTCCTCGGCGCTCGGCAGCTCCCCGGCCCGCGCGAGGGAGGATGCGCGCATGCCGTTGCGCACCTGCTCGTCACCCAGGACTTGGGCGATCTGCGTGGCGAGGGCGTCCGGATCGGCGAACGGCACGAGCCGTGCCGCGTCCCCGGTCACCTCGCGCGTCCCGCCGACGTCGGTGGCCACGATCGGCGCCCCGGCCGCGAGCGCCTCCTGCAGGTTGAGCGGCTGGCCCTCCCAGGCACTCGTGCTGACCACCACGTCGGCGGCGGCGAGCAGGTCGGGGACGTCGTCGCGACGCCCGAGCAGGATGACCGGGAGGTCCTCCCCCACGATCTGATCGGTGAGGCCGGCCCTCAGCGGTCCGTCACCGGCGACCAGCCAGCGGGCCCCGGGCACGCGGTCGGCGACGAGTCCCGCCGTGTCGCACAGCAGGTCCAGGCCCTTCTGGGGGGCGAGGCGGGCGACCGTGAGGATCATCTGGTGCTCGGGCGCGATGCCGAGCAGCCGCCGTCGTCCCTCCTCCAGCGGACGGTGGGTGTGGGGTGGCGCGGGCACGAGGGCGCGCGTAGCGTACCGGGCGCCGAGGCGGCGGGCCCGGTCCACGAGGTCACCGCTGACGCCGAGCACGGCGTCCGCGCGGGCGGCCACCAGCCGCTCGAGCCCCGCCGCGACCGCCTGCACGCGCGCTCCGCCCACCGGCAGGTTGTGCAGGGTGACGACGAGTGCGGTGCGGGGTCCCGGGCCGCTGGTGCCCAGGGCCAGTGCGGCGAGCGCACCGGCGCGCAGCCCGTGCGCATGGAGCACGTCGGCACCGCGCGCCAGCGACCGGATGCGGGCGACCGCGCGGGCGTCCCCGGTCCGCGGACGGTCGGCGATGTCGATATGCGCCGTGCGCACACCGTTCCCGACGTCGTCGACGACGTCCGCGGGCCCCGCGAGGATGACCCGGTTCTCGGCGGCGAGCCCGGCGGCGAGCTCGCGCGCGTGCCGGCCCACACCACCGGCACTGGATCCGGTCAGCTGCACGATCCGCAGGTCAGACATGGGCCCTCCTCAGGACGTTCAGGACGCCACGATCCCCGATCAGCGCGGCGCCGCCCACCGCGGCGAGGGCGAGGACGCCGCCGAATACTGCGGCCATCACGGCGGACAGGATGGAGGACCCGGCAAGGTCCAGCACGGCGTCCACCGCCCACCGGCCGACGACTGCGCCCAGCGCGGCGCCGGCAAGGCCCACGACGCCGGTGCGCAGCATCGCGCGGGAGATCGGTGTGCGCTGCTCGCCGGAGAGGACAAGGAGGAGGGCGACGCCGGCGATCGTCATGCCGATGCTGTGCCCGATGCCGATCGCGCGCAGGGTCGCCGGCCCGTCGCCGCCGTCCGGGGCGAGGAGACGGACGCCGACGATGCAGGCGATGCTCACCGCAGCCCAGCCGAGCGCCGTCGCGAACACGGCCTTCCGGTTACGTTCGAGGGCGTAGAGCACCCGGCTGACGTGGAAGATGAGGGCCAGACCGATCACGCCGGGCGCCATCCAGGTCAGCGCGTCGGCCATCGAGTCGGTGCGCGTCCACTGCGCGAAGAGGGCCTCGACGGCGGGCGCGACCGCCATCAGCGCGGCCATGCCCACGAAGGAGACGACCACCACGGCACGGGTCGAGCTCTCCGCGGTGCGGTTGAAGAGTCCGCGGTCGCCTTGAGAGGCGAGCTCGGCGAGCTTGGGGAAGACGGCGGTCGCGAGCGGCACGGCGAGCACGGCGTAGGGCAGCAGGTAGACGGCCTGCGTGTACTGGAAGATGTTGATCGTGCCCTCGACCCCACCGGAGCGGGACAGCCACAGCACCGTGAGCACCGAGACCTGCTGCGCGAGGAGCGAGCCGATGCCGGCGAGCGCGAGCGAGCGGGCGCGGACCGCCACCCCGGGTGGGAAGTGCAGCGTGGGCCGCAGCCGGACGCCGGTGCGTCGGACGGGGATGAGCAGCGGGAGACTCATCGCGGCCACGCCCGCGGTGGTGCCCCACGCGAGCCAGGCCAGTGCCGCGTCGGAGAGCTGACCGGGGTTGTCCTGCATCCCGTCGGCGAGGAAGCCGAAGACGAGGTAGCTGACGATCACGATCACGGTGGAGGCGACCGGGGCGACCGCGGGGGCGAGGAAGCGCCGGTTCGCCTGCAGGATCCCCGTCAGGACGACACCGACGCCGTAGAGCACCACCTGCGGCGCGAAGACGATCAGGAAGTACGTGGTCAGCTCCACCTGGGCGGCCGTGTCGGAACCGACAGATGCCGGCAGGAGCCGGGCGATCGGCCGGGCGAAGACGGACAGCGCGATCGCGAGGGGAGTCAGCCCGACCAGCGCCCACGTGAGCAGTGCGGAGGCGATCCGGTCGACGTCACCGGAGAGCTTGCGGGCCAGCGGCGCCGCGAGCAGCGGCACGACGGCCCCGGCGAGCGCCCCGCCGGCGACCACCTCGTACAGCACGTTGGGGAGCGTGTTCGCCGAGCCGTAGGCGTTGCCGACGGCGCTCGCCTGGACGGTGGCGGCCTGGGCGAGCCAGCGACCGAAGCCGAGCAGCCTGGAGACGATGGTGATGACGGCGATCATCGTCGCCGCGCCAGCGACGCCACCGACGAGCCGGCGCATGCTCACCCGAGCCGGCCCCAGGTGTCGGCCTCGCGCAGACCGGGTGTGGAGGCGATCACGCGGGAGAAGCTCACCTTCTCGCTCACCGCAGTGAGCGCGACGACGACGGCGAGGGCGACGTGGCGCCCCCGCGCATGTGGGTGCAGCGCGAGCGCGGTGCCGACGAGGGCACCGAGGGCGTTGGCCCCCGTGTCGCCGAGCATCGTCTGCTCGGCCAGGTCCTCGTGCCAGGACGCTCCCACCACACCGAGGGCGCCGGCAGCCAGGGGCGCACCGGGGCCGCCGCTGACGGCGAGCGGGGCGGCAACGAGACCCACCACCTTGAGCCCGCGCCCGGGGCGCAGGTCGAAGAGGTTGACCAGGTTGGCGGTGCCGGCGATCAGGGCACCCGAGGCCAGCACGTCCAGCGCCCGGGTACTGGCGGCGCGACCAGGTTCTGAGCGCATACCCAGGCCGGTGCCCACCGCCGCGGCCAGGACGGAGGCAGCGCCGATGCCGAGGAGCTTGACGGCGCCGCTGGTGATCTCGCCGCGGGACAGAGCCGTGAGGTGACCGCGGAAGCCCTTCGCTGCGGGAGCCTCGAGGTCGAGGTCGTCCAGCGCGCCCAAGACACCTCCGGTCACGGTGACGATGGCGGCCGCTGCTGCGCTCCGGCCACCGGTGGCCACGGCGGCGACGGTCGCACCCAGGGCGGTGGACACGCCGCCGAGCAGGCTGACGGTACGGCCGCGGTAGTTCGTGCGGTTCCACCGTGCGGCACCGCCTGGCGGGGACTCCTGGAGCACCGCCGACGTGCCGGTCGTCACGGCCGCACCGAGCAGGGCCGCGGGCAGGCGCCTCATCCCTGTGCCGCTGCTTCGGCGTCGGCCTGTGCAGCCTCCTCCTCTGACAATGGCGCGAACGCCGCCGGCGTGGGGGCGGGAAGCGCCGTGGGCGCGGGCAGCACCGCGCTGGCGCCCTCGGCGAAGCCGTAGTGGCCGACGGTGCCACCGATGGCGGCAGCAAGCGCGAGCGGTGTGGTGACCTGCCCGATGACCGTGTTCACGCCGTCGACGGTGCTCACCACGCCGGCAGCGGTCTCATCGCCACGCACGGCCGCGACGAGGTCGTTCGCCGCCGTGTCGGTGCCGACCAGCACGCTGCCCTCGCCGGTACCCGCGAGAGCCTCGGCGAGGTCGATGTAGGACACGTTCAGGTCGGTCACGTCGGCGTCCTCACCGGGGGTCCTCGGTGCGATGACCACGGTGGCGTAGGCGGGCCTGGTGGGGGCCGTGACCTCGGAGATCAGCTCGCTGGAGAGGAGGAGCTCGTACATGGCGGCGGCGTCCGCCGACCGGACGCCGGTGTCCGTGACATCGCGCAGGGTGAGGGCCTGCCCCAAAGCCGCTCCGAGCGTGGCCTCGACCCCGGCGTCATCCGCGGGTGCCGGGTTGAGGTAGGCGAGCAGGTTCCCTGCGATGCCGGAGCGGAACGGTCGCTGGCCGGGGTCGGACCACGTCTGGGTGACGGCGACGCGGGCGGTGACGGCGGCGCCGGACTGCTCCAGCCGGTTGATCAGGGCGGTCACGACGTCCTGGTCGGCCCCGGGCAGCTCGACGATTGCCACGGTGCGGGCGGCCAGCGTGCCGTCGAGCAGCTGGGGCGCCACCTCGGTGTTGTAGCTGCTCTGGTGGTCGAGCTGAAGCTCGGCGGTGTCCAGGTCGGCGCGCAACGCGTCCTTCTCGGCCCGCAGCTGGTCCACCTGACCGGTGAGCTCGTCGGCGATGTAGTCGCGCAGCGGACCGGCACCGAGCACGATGCCCACGGCGAGCGCGAGGAAGACCGAGATCAGGGAGACGATGTGGTAGCGGAAGTCGATCACGTGGGGAACTTTCTGTGTGGTGCCGCCTGCATGGCGACGGCCTAGAAGAGCGCGGTGAAGAGCCCGCGCGCCCAGGACAGGACGTCGTCGAGGCGGGCGAGCAAGAGCCCGAAGAACGCCTGCCCGGCCGGCGTGGCGGCCATCGCCGACATGAGGGCCGCCAGCCCGGCGAGGACGAGGAGCGTCACCTGCCAGTTCGAGATCCGGTGGCGGTAGAGGCGCGAGACCCCCTTGGCGTCGATCAGTTTGCCACCCACGCGCAGGCGGGTGAGGAACGTGCTGGCCATCCCGGAACGTCCTTTGTCGAGGAACTCGACGAGCGTCTCGTGGGTGCCGACCGCGACGATCAGCTCGGCTCCCTTGTCGTCGGCGAGGAGCATCGCGATGTCCTCGCTGGTCCCGGTCGCGGGGAAGACGACATGGTCGACGCCGAGGCGCTCCACCCGTTCGCGCCCCGGCGCCTTGCCGTTCCGGTACGCGTGGACCACGATCTCGGCGCCGCTGCGCAGGGCCTTGTCCGAGACGGAGTCCATGTCGCCGACGATCAGGTCCGGCTTGAGCCCGGCCTCGAGGATCGCGTCGGCGCCACCGTCGACGCCGATGAGGATCGGCCGGTACTCGCGGATATAAGAGCGCAGCATCGCGAGGTCCTCCTTGTAGGAGTAGCCGCGCACGACGATGAGGACGTGCCGGTTCTCGATCTTCGTGGAGATCTTGGGCACGCCCACGCCGTCGAGCAGGAGCTCGCGCTCCCGCATCATGTAGTCCATGGTGTTCGCGGCGAACGACTCGAGCTGCACGGACAGGCCCGCGCGGGCCGCCTCCATGTCGCGGGCGACGATCTCCTCGGTCTGCCGTACTCCCTCGGCCACCACGGAGCCGGACGGGGTGAAGACGGTCGCGCCGTCGAGCCGGACGGCGCTGCCCTCGCGCAGGGACATGATGTCGGGCCCGAGGTCGTCGATAAGCGGGATGCCCGCGTCGACGAGGATCCCGGGCCCCAGGTTGGGGTAGCGGCCGGAGGTGGAGTCGGCGGCATTGAGGACGGCCGCGGGACGGCGCGCGACGAGGGCCTCGGCGGAGACGCGGTCGATGTCGACGTGGTCGATGATCGCGATGTCGCCCGGCTTGAGGCGCTTCGTCAGCGTCTTGGTCGATGCGTCGACTCGCACGTGGCCGAGGGCGCCGGAACCGGCCTCCTCACCGCGCGAACGACGTCTGAGCAGAGATCTCATCCAGGCTATGCTCCCACGGCTCCCCTGCTGAGGAGCTCGGCGGCATGCCGGATCGCCGCCTCCGAGTCCTCGTCGCCGGAGAGCATCCGGGCGAGCTCTGCCTCGCGCTGGGCGCCCTCGACCACGCGGATGTCACTGTTGGTCACGGCATCGGCGCCGTCGCGCGTCGTCTTGGTCACCACGAGGTGGCGATCCGCGTAGGCAGCCACCTGGGCCAGGTGTGTGACGATGATCACCTGGGTGTGCCGGGCGAGCTCGGCCAGGCGGCGCCCCACCTCGACAGCGGCCCGTCCCCCCACCCCGGCGTCGACCTCGTCGAAGACGAACGTCGGAAGCACCTGGTCCGTCCCGGTGGCCCGCTCCCCGGCGAGCGCGACCTCGATGGCGAGCATGACCCGGGACATCTCGCCGCCGGACGCCCCCTTCGCGAGCGGCCTGGCCGGCGCACCCGGATGAGCGACCAGCAGGAGCTCGACGTCCTCGGCGCCCCAGGTGGCGGGTTCCGCGCGTGGCGTGAGCCGCACCTCCAACCGCGCACCGGCCATCGCCAGACCGGCCAGCTCATCGTTGACGGCGGCGGCCATCCGCGCACCGGCCCCCTGCCGCCCTCTGGACACGACGTCAGCCGCGGCGCGTTCCTGCGACCGGGCACGGCTCAGCCGCTCCTCGAGCGCCTCCCGACCGGCTCCGGGGGCCGTCAGCGCGCCCAATCGGGTGCGTGCGGTGTCGGCGAAGTCGAGCAACGCTGCGAGCGGGCCCTCGACGTCGCTGCGGACGTAGGCACGGATCAAGTCGGTGAGCGCGGCGCGACGGGCATGCACCTGCTCCAGGCGGGCGGGATCGGCCTCCAGGGCGGAGAGATAGCTGCCGATCTCGGTGATGACGTCGGCGAGCTGGTACGACACGTCGCCCAGCCGGACGGCCCACTCGGCCAGGACGGGGTCGAAGTCCTCCGAGCCGGCGAGGGCACGCCGGGCGGCCTCCACCAGCTCCAGCGCGTTCGGCCCGGTAACCGCTGCGGTGTCGTCCCCCGCGAGGGCGAGGTGGGCCTGCTCGCCGGCCAGCCGCAGCTCCTCCACGTTGCCGAGCCGCTGGCCTCCTCACGGAGGTCGGCCTCCTCCCCAGCCACCGGCTGCACGGCGTCGATCCGCTCGAGGGCACGCTCGAGGCGGTCGGTCTCGTCGCGTCGTGCCTGCGACTCCACCTCCCAGGTGGCCAGCTCCTGCTCGAGCCGGCGGCGCTCGGCGTGCACGCGGGCGAAGGCGGCCAGGGCATCCAGGTGCTCGGCGCCGGCGAAGGCGTCCAGCGCCTCCCGCTGGTGCGAGCCGGAGCGGAGCCTGATCTGGTCGCTCTGGCCGTGGACGGTGACGAGCTCCGCGCCGACGTCGGCCAGCAGCGCCTGGGGGATAGACCGGCCACCGACGTGCGCACGCGAACGCCCCACGGCGGCGACCGTACGGAGCACGAGAAGGGCGCCGTCGTCGAGGATCGCGCCCGCCTCGGTGGCTAGCTCGAGGGCGGGATGGCCCGCCGGGGGCAGGATGCGACCCTCCACGGAGGCGACGTCTGCCCCGGGTCGTACCGTGCCCGGATCGGCCTTGCCCCCGAGGAGGAGGTTGAGCCCGGTGAGCACCATCGTCTTGCCCGCACCCGTTTCGCCGGTGATCACGGTGAGACCCGGTGAGAGCTCGATCCGGGCGCTGACGATCACACCGAGGTTCTCGATGCGGATCTCCTCGATCACGGCGTCTCCCGGCCCCCGCGCCATCCCGAGACGGGCAGGTTGAACTTTCCGACGAGCCGATCCGTGAACGGCGCGAGGTTGAAGCGGGCGAGACGGACCGGCTCGGCGCCGCGGACCACCTCGATGTGGGATCCGGGCGGGGCGTCCAGCCGTCGCCGTCCGTCACACCAGACAACGGCGGCGGAGTAGCTGCGGGAGAGGATCTCCACGGCCATCCGCGAGCTCGGGCCGACCACCATCGGGCGGGCGAAAAGCGCGTGGGCACTGATGGGGACGAGCAGCATCGCCTCGACGTCGGGCCACACCACAGGACCGCCGGCGGAGAACGCGTAGGCAGTGGAGCCCGTCGGGGTCGCGAGCACCACGCCGTCGCACCCGAACGTCGAGAAGCCGTGGCCGTCGATGCCGATCGCGACCTCGATCATCCGCTCGCGCTGACCCTTCTCCACGCTCGCCTCATTGATCGCCCACCCGTGCTCGGCGGTGTCGGAGTCCAGGCGCTGCACGGTCACGTCCAGGGTCATGCGCTCCTCGACGACGTAGTCGCGCTCGGCCGCGCGCCGCACCACGTCCGCGACGCGGTCCACCTCGGACTCGGCGAGGAAGCCGACGTGCCCGAGGTTGATGCCCACGAGGGGTGTTCCCCTGCCCCGGGTCAGCTCGGCCGCCCGCAGGATCGTGCCGTCCCCGCCAAGAACGATGGTCAGCTCGATCTCGCCGTCGTCGATCTCGTCCTCGCCGATCGGCGTCATGCCCCGTTTCCGCAGCTCCTTGGCGACCTGCTCCGCTGCGTGCACGGCTGCGGGACGGGTCGGGTGGGTGAGGATGAAGACGCGGCGGGTCATGGCGTGGATCCGGCGGGTCCGGTCTCGATGGCTCGAGCGATCATCGACTCGATCTCCTCTGGGTCGGGGTGTCCGCCGTCGGCGGCTCGCAGGTGCACGAAGTACTCGACGTTCCCGCTCGGGCCGGGTAGCGGGCTGGCCACCACCGCGCGAAGTGCCAGCCCCAGCTCGCGGGCGGCCACGACGACGGTACGGACGGCGTCGGCGTGCAGGGCGGTGTCGCGGACCACCCCCCCGACGCCGAGTCGCTCCCGGCCCACCTCGAACTGTGGCTTCACCATCAGGAAGAAGTCGGAATCAGGCGCGACGGCACCGACGAGAGCCGGCAGGACGAGCGTGAGCGAGATGAAGGAGAGATCACCGACGACCAGCTCGGGAGCGGGCGCCACGTCCTCGGGGGTCAACGATCGGACGTTCGTGCGGTCCCGCACGGTGACGCGCTCATCGGTGCGCAGGTGCCAGGCGAGCTGGCCGTAACCGACATCGACGGCGACCACATGGGCTGCGCCACGGCGCAGCAGCACGTCCGTGAAGCCGCCGGTCGAGGCACCCGCATCGAGCACCCGTCTGCCCTCGACGCGCGGCGCGTCGCCGCCGAGGGAGTCCAGGGCGCCGGCGAGCTTGTGGCCACCGCGTGAGGCGTACTCGACCTCTTCGCCGTTGGTCGCCGGCAGCAGGCGAACCGCCTGTGCCGGGTCGAGCTGGGTGGCCGGTTTCGTGGCGACGTTCCCGTCGAGCAGGACGCGGGAGGAGGACACGAGCTCCGCGGCATGCTGGCGCGACCGGGCCAGTCCTCGGCGGACCAGCTCGGCGTCGAGTCTCACGCGCCGGGCCACGTCAGCTCTCGGCCTGGGAGAGCCGATCCTGCAGCACCCGGTACACGTTCTCGAAGGCCTCGACGTGGGTGGTCAGGGGAGCCTCGGAGAGGTCGTCGAGCGCCTCCAGGGCAGCAGTGATCTCATGGTCATCAGGTGTGGTCACGGTGGCTCTCCCTTCCACTCTCACGCTACCGCGCGCGGGGCGCGACTCAGGCGGTGGTCACGGTGAGTTGGGGAAACCCTACCGGCAGGACGGTCGGCACGCCGGCGGCGTCGCTCGCCGTCCAGGCTGCGGCGCACCCGGCCCGCAGCTCGTCGAGGGTGATGTGCTCCCCCGGCTCGGTGCGCTCGGAGAGGGTCCGTTCGCCGTCGTCCGTTCGCAGGACGAGCCGCTTCCCGTCGATGCGAGCCGACGCCACACCGCAGCGCCACCACTGCCCGTCCTGTTCGGGCGCCGGGTGGGTCTGGGCGAGGCCACGCAGATCGACGGCGAGGAGGTCCGGCCGCTCGGCGGCGATCGCCCGCAGCAGCTCGCGCGCCTGGTCCACCCCGGTGAGCACGTGCAGGCCGGGGTACCCAGCGGCGCGGGCACCCGCGAGGTCGGTGTTCAGGCGGTCGCCGACGACGATCGGGCGGCTGGCCCCGGCGCGCCGGGCGGCCTGATGGAAGATCTCCGGTTGCGGCTTCCCGGTGGATCGCGGCTGGACGCCGGTGGCGTTGACGACCGCGGCCACGAGGGAGCCGTTCCCGAGGGCCATACCGCGCTCCGTGGGGAGCGTCGCATCGAGGTTCGTCGCGAGGTGCGACGCTCCGGCGGAGATCGCGTAGACCGCCTCCGTCAGATCCTTCCATCCGAGCGTGAGGGCTAAGCCCTGGACCACGACTGTCGGCCGGTCGTCGGCCGAGTCGACGAGGGTGAGACCCTCCGCGAGGACGGCTTCACGCAGGCCCGAGCCGCCGATCACCAGGACTCGCGTACCGGCATCGGCGCCGGCCGCGATCAGAGCCGCCGCGGCCTGGGCAGCGGTGATGACCTCATCGGGCTCGGTCGGGATCTCGAGTTCGGTGAGGTGGTCCGCCACCGACTGCGGCGACCGAGCCGCGTTGTTCGTGACGAACATCGTGCGCATCCCGGCGGCGCGGGCAGCGGCCACCGAGTCGGACGCGTGCTCGATTCCGTGGGGGCCACGGTAGACGACGCCGTCGAGGTCGAGCAGGGCGACGTCGTACCTCGTCTGCACAGGCTCGTCGCAGCCGAGCAGTGGCCCGGGTGCCGCGCTCATCGGTCACTTCCCGGGGGCAGAGCCTCGTCCTCGAGGTCGCTCATGACGACCTCGTCGTCACCGGACTCCTCTTCTGTCCCCGCGGCCTCCGCGGGGAACGTGGCCTCCAGTGCGGAGGCCTCCTCATCCCTGCCCAACGCGCGCAGGACGGTGACGCGAGCCTCGTCCACGCGCAACCGCAGCTCCGGGTCACGCGTGGAGGCCACGAGCGGTGATTCCAGCGCGAGCAGGGCAGCCTCGGGCTCGTGCATGTCCAGACGGGCGCCGCTCACCACGATGGCGAGCTCCACCCGGTCATCGGGAGACTGTCCATCCGACGGCGAAGCTGACGCCAGAGCGATCGCTCGCTCCGGACGTCCCAGTCCACGTTCGCAATCCGCCTCTATGGCACGGTGCGCGTCAACCCCGCTGAGCCGGCGCACGGTGCGCAGCTCACGCAGGGCCTCTGCGTAGCGGGCCGTGGCGTAGGCGGTCAGGGCAACAGCCTCGCGCACGATGTCGACCCGGCCCGCCCGGCGGAGCGCGGAGTGGGCGTGCTCGTAAGCCACCTCGGGCTCGTCGTCGATGAGACGCCCGGCCATGATGAGGTGCTTGGCCACCCGATCGGAGTTGTCCTTGGTGAGGGTACGAAGACGCTGCCGCGCGGTGCGATCCAGCTGCTCGGGCGACACGTCTTCAGCGATTTCAGGGTCCACGGGGTGGTCCGGACGGTCACCTCTCGCGTAAGCCGGGCCGGCTGCGCGCGCCAG
Source organism: Actinomycetales bacterium (assembly GCA_016649925.1). Lineage (GTDB taxonomy): Bacteria > Actinomycetota > Actinomycetes > Actinomycetales > Beutenbergiaceae > JAENWO01. Next base: position 252 of record JAENWO010000027.1, on the reverse strand, counting down.
GGTAGCGCGACGGTCATCTTCACGAGGCCGGTATGCGGGACGCTCACCACTGGGTGCACCCTCCCGCGGCTTGAATCCACCTCGCTCGCTCGGCGCACCATCCCGGGGCTTGAACTCACGACGATCCCCACCCGGGGCACCCTCCCGCGGCTTGTAGCCACCTCGCTCGCTCGGCGCACCCTCCCGGGGCTTGAACTCACGACGATCCCCACCCGGGGCACCCTCCCGCGGCTTGTAGCCACCTCGCTCGCT
>JAENWO010000037.1 GCA_016649925.1 Actinomycetales bacterium | reverse complement strand
GGCTCGCCCTCAGCGAGGTGTTCCGCGCAGAACGCCGACGACGTCCCGTTCGGTGGTGGGTTCCCGGGGTTCGGGTGGTCCGGCTCCAAGCCGTTCACCTGTTCAGGGAAGCCGTTCGTGGGGAGCAGGTGTTCGAGGCTGACGGTGATCTGGATCTCCGGTCGTCTCCCGCCGAGCAACCCGAGGGGGAGGCCGAGCTCGGGGTCGCCGAGATGGCCGGTGGCGAGGGCGTTGTTACCGACGAGCGCGAGGGCGTCGAACCGCAGCTGGTCCATGGTCCTTGCGTCACCTGTCGCCTTCGCCGAGCGGGCCGTGGCCTCGAGCGCAAGGTCCAGGGCGATCACCTCCGGAGCGGGCCCGACCAGGTACATGCTCGCCGCGCCGTCGGGCAGCGGGCGGGCGTGGCAGACCCGCCGCTTCGTCGCGGCGAGTTTGCGGCGCCGCTCGGCCTCGTCGGGGTCCACGCTGATGAGCGCCTTCGCCAGGTCGTTGCTGAGCTGGCGCTTCGTGCGCATCGGGGCGCGGGGCAGTACCTCGGTCTCGACCTCGAGCGCGACCTGCAGCGGCTGGTCCGCGAGCGTCTCGACGATGAGCTTCGCCTTCGCGGCGTCGATCAGGCCCGCGGCGAGGGCCTCACCGGTCGCGACCAGGTGACCGGTCAGGGCCGCACCCTGGCGGATCAGGCTCAGCGCCTCCTGTCGGGAGAGGGTCAGCCTCATCGCCAGCTCCTCGCCCGCGACGTGTGTGATGCCCTTGCGCTTCGCGGCTAGCACGGGTGGGTTCATGCTCGCGCTCGCGGAGAGCTTGCTCGCGGCCCGGACGGTGAGGGCGTGAGCCGCCGACGCGAGTCTCTGCGCGGCGGCGGCAACCTCGACCAGTGAGGCATCGTCCAGCGCGTCCAGGTCGGTGTCCTCCAGGCGGGCCAGCAGCATCGCGGAGGGTGCGAGATCGGCCAGCTGGTCCGGGAGCGAGAGAGGCTGAGAGGCCTCGATGATGCCGCGGAGGTAGGTCTCGAGGAACGAGTCGAGGTCGAGGTCCGGTTCGAGGTCGACGTCGAGGTCGAGGTCCGGTTCGAGGTCGACGTCGAGGTCGGGGTCGGGGTCGGGGTCGGGTGCGGAGTCTCCCGGGGGCTTCTCGTGGGGCAACCCCGACCCCGGACCGGGGGTGCCATCAGGTGGGAAGTTCTTCATGTGACCACGCTAGATCCGACCACTGACATTCGTTCGAACGGATGTGCACAGGCCTCCTTGGACACATCTCATGGGACGCCCGTGGAGGGATCTGCGACCCGAGCAAAGGCCGGTGCGTGCGGGACTGCACCGCGTTCTGTGCGCGACCGCACCGCGTTCTGTGCGGGACTGCACCGCGGCTGGTTCGCGCGTCGTCTCGCACCACCCGCACGTCACGGCGAGAATGAAGCCGTGAAGCCATTCGAGTGCGTCCACAGCGCGATCCTCATCACCGGCGGAGCCATGGGCATGGGGCGCCTCTACGCAGCGCGGGCGGCGCGTGACGGTGCTAGCGACATCGTCCTCTGGGACCGCGACGCCGAGGGTCTTGAGGTGACAGCAGACGAGCTGCGGCGGCAGTGGCCCCAGACGAGGGTCCATACCGCGCTCGTCGACCTGGCCGACGCCGGCGGTATCAGAGCCGCTGCGGAGGAGACCCGGAAGGCGCTCGACGGTCGGGCCCTCGATGCCCTCGTCAACAACGCGGGCATCGTGCGCGGAGCGTTGTTCTGGGAGCACAGCGAGTCCGACATCGTGAGCACGATGGCAATCAACGCCGTCGCCCCCATGCTCGTGACCGCCGCGTTCCTGCCCGCGATGAGGGACGACGTCGGGCGTGGAAAGCGCATCCTGAACGTCGCATCCGCGGCGGCGACCCTTCCGAACCCGCGGATGAGCGTCTACGCCGGATCGAAATGGGCGCTGCTCGGCTGGAGCGAGTCCCTGCGCGTCGAGCTCGCGCACGTGGGTGCCGACCACATCGCAGTGACCACGTTCTGCCCCGCCTACATCAGCACCGGCATGTTCGCCGGTGCGCGGGGCGCCCGCCTCACTCCGATCCTCACGCCGGAGTTCGCGACCGAGCGCGCTTGGCGCGGCATGCTCAGCGGGGAGCCCGTCGTGATGACTCCCTGGACGGTCCGCATGAGCACGGTGCTGCGGGGGCTGCTCGGACCGCGGGCGTTCGACGCGCTGGCGGGCGGCGCCTTCGGGGTGTACTCCACGATGGACACGTTCACCGGACGCACTGACGGGATGAGCAGATGAGCGAAGCACAGCAGAAGGTCACCAAGGACGCGCCCCCGCCGTGGCTGCGGAAGTCGGCCCTGATCGTCGGAGCGATCCTGCTCGTCGTCGTCCTCTACCTCGTCGGGAGCGCCGTGCTCCCGCGGTGGTGGGCGCGTACTATCGGTGGCCAGGTCAACGGCGTGCCGAGCTCCGGGGTGCTGGTCGGCCTGTTCTACGGATTCCTGTTCACCTTCATCCCGATCGGTGTCGGCGCGCTGGCGGCGAAGCCCGGGCTGCACTGGAAAGTCCGGATCGGGATCGGGGTCGCGGCGCTCCTGCTGACGATGCCGAACCTGCTCACCCTCGCTGTCGCCCTCGGTACCTCGGAGGCTGCCCGGATCGGGCGTGCCGAGATCGCCGTCGAGGCTCCCTCCTTTCGTGGCGCAACGGCGGTTGGGGTGGGGATCGCCATCGCCATGGCGCTCGTCATTGGCATGGTGGCGTGGCGCCTGGTGACCTCGCGCCGTGAGCTGCGGCGGCTGCGCGGCAAGGTTGCCGGGAACGCCGTCGACAGGCGGGCCCGGGCCGAGCGCGACGATGCCGCCGAGGAGGCGAAGACCAGGGCTGCCCGCGAATCCGCGGCCGCCGCGCGTGAGGCAGCCCCGGCGGTGGGGTCGCCGACGGCCGCAAGGCCTGCCGTGGGATCGCCGACAGTTCCCGACCCCGCCGGCACGACCGCCGTCTGGCCTGACCCTCAGCCGCCGATCAGCGGGACGCCCGGCGGCCCGACGGCGCCGGCGCCGCCCACCCCCGAGGCGCAGGGTCCCGCCGATCCCCAGCTGCCGCGCTGAACGAGGGCACGTCGGCCCCAGTGCGACAGCCCGGCCGAGGGCCGGCGCTCCAGGGGTGCGGCAGCGTCCGGCCACGACCCTAGCTGACCGGGCCCGCCGTCGGCGGGTGCGCGGCCGTCGGCGGGTGCGCGGCCCGGACGGGACACCTCAGGCGCGGTGCTTGCGCGGGGACGGACCCTCTCCTAGAATCGTGGAAATCGATTACTCGAAAGGTGCGGTGGAAGCGATGGCGCAGGACCAGCACGAGTTCGAGGGCATCCAACCCGCGCCCGCGCCGGCGCCGCGACGCCGTGGCTGCTGTGGAACGATCGACCCGTGACCAAGCCGCGCGCTGTCCGCATCACCGACGTCGCCCGTGAGGCGGGTGTCTCCACGGCCACCGTCTCGCGTGTCCTGAACGGCTCCAGCACCGTCGATCCGGCGCTCGCCGAGCGCGTCCGCATCGCCGCCCGGGCCTCTCGCTACGTCGCGAACTCGAACGGTCGGGCGCTGCGACGCCAGCGCTCGGACGTGTGGGCCGCGATCGTCTCCGACGTGCAGAACCCGTTCTTCACGTCGCTGGTCACCGCCGTCGAGCACGTGGCTGTGCGCTCCGGCTACTCGGTGATGCTGTGCAACACGGACGAGCAGCTCGACCGTGAACGGGCCTATCTCGACACGGCGGTCGCGCAGCGGATGGCCGGAGTCGTCGTCTCGGTCACCTCCGAGGAGGCCTCCGACCTCACCCCGCTGATCTACGCGCACATCCCGACCGTGGTCGTCGACCGCCGCGTCCACGACTTCTCCGGCGACACGATCCTGCTGGACAACGTCGAGGCCGGCCGACTCGCCACCGAGCACCTCCTCTCGCTCGGCCACCGCGACATCATGTGCCTCGCCGGGCCGTCCGGGGTCAGCACGACCGAGGACCGGGTGCGCGGGGTGCGCGAGGCGCTCGCCGCGGCGGGCCTGGCGATCGACCCGGACCGGATGGTGCGTACCGACCTCAAGGCGGACGACGCCGAGGCCGCGGTCCGCGCGATCCTCGCCGAGGCGAACCACCCGGATGCGATCTTCGCGATGAACGGTCCGCTGAGCGCCGGCGCCTACCGCGGAGTGCAGGCCAGCGGCCTGCGCATGCCGGACGAGATCTCCCTCGTGGGCGTCGACGACGACCGGTGGACGCGCATGGTGACCCCGGCACTCACCCTCGTCGCACAGCCCGTGGACGAGATGGGTCGGCGGGCCGCCGAGCGTCTCGTCGCCCGCGCCGAGGGTGAGGACATCGAACCGATCCACCTCCTGCTCCCTCCCCGCCTGCTCGTCCGAGGGACCACCACCGTGCGCCGACCGGTCCACGCCTAGACCCCCACCCGTTCCGACCCGCAAGGACGTGATCCCCCGTGCTTCACCATGACATTGCCGCGCTCCGCGCCGTCAGGACCCGCTCGATCAGCCCCGAGAACTTCACCGGCGCCAAGGGCGGCGGCGGACGCGCCACCGAGGGAACCGGTAGCGCGTGCGCGCGGGACCTCGGCGTCGGCTGGAAGGTCTCGCCGAGCGTGCGCATCGGGGCAGGGGAGACGTTCGACCTGGCGCGGATCACCGGAGCCGGGCGGATCACCCACATCTGGCTGACCACGCACACCGACAACTGGCGCCGGCTGCTGCTGAGGGCCTACTGGGACGGGGCCGAGGAGCCGGCCGTCGAGGTGCCCGTGGGCGACTTCTTCGGTCAGGGCTGGGGCCGTTTCGCGCAGCTGAGCTCGTCGATGATCGCCGCGAACCCGAACGGCGGCTTCAACTCCTACTGGCCGATGCCGTTCGTCGACGGCGCCCACCTGACGATCGAGAACCTGTCCGCGGACGACGTCGTCGTCTACTACCAGGTGACGTACGAGGAGGGCGGCGACCAGGGCGACACGGGCCGCCTCCACGCGCAGTGGCGACGCAGCAACCCGCTCGCCGACGCGACTACCCACGTGCTGCTCGACGGCGTCGAGGGAAAGGGCCAGTACGTGGGGACCTACCTCGCCTGGGGCGTGAACAGCACCGGTTGGTGGGGCGAGGGAGAGGTCAAGTTCTTCCTCGACGGTGACGCGTCCGCGGACGAGCGCTTCCCGACCATCTGTGGCACCGGCACCGAGGACTACTTCGGCGGCGCCTGGAACTTCGACATCCCGGGCCAGGGCTACACGGCGTTCACCACGCCCTACCTGGGTTTGCACCAGATCATCCGTCCGGACGGCCTCTACGACTCCCAGCAGCGCTTCGGCATGTACCGCTGGCACGTCCTCGACCCGATCCACTTCGACGTCGGCCTCACGGTCGACATCCAGGCCCTCGGTTGGCGCAGCGGTGGGCGCTATCTGCCGCTGCACGACGACATCGCCTCGACGGCCTTCTTCTACCTCGACCGCCCGACGGCGAACCGCCCCGCCGCGCCCGGGGTGGACGATCTCGAGGTGCTCTGAAGGAGCGCGGCCCGCCTCCTTGACACCCTGCCGACGGCATCCCTAGGATACAAGTAATCGTTTACTCAATCGTTCGATACCCATCGTTCTCAGTGTGGAGAGGCAGCGCGCACATGCTCAACGGCATCGACCCCCTGCTCACGGGTGAGCTTCTCGCACACCTGGACGCCATGGGTCACTCCGACGCGGTGGTGGTCGCCGATGCGCACTTCCCGGCCCGCCGGATCGGTACCCGCGTGCTGGACCTGCCCGGGCACGACGCACCCCGCGTCGTCCGTGCGATCTGCTCCGTGCTCCCGCTGGACGACGACGGCCCGCTCGCTCTGATGGACGCGGGGGAGGAGCTCCCTGTGCAGACCGAGCTGATCGGCGCAGCGGGTCAGGACGCCGGCTCCACGCAGATCCTGGAGCGCTACGCCTTCTACCACGCGGCCAAGGAGGCCTACCTCGTGGTCCGGACCGGTGAGGTCCGCCCGTACGGCAACGCCCTGCTGAGGAAGGGGCTCGTCTGATGGGCGCCGAACCTCTTCCCCCGGCGGCCCTCGAGGCCGCCCTCGCCGCGGCGCGGGAGTCCATGCTGATCGAGGCGCGGGCAATCGCCCGCACGGCCGACATCGTCGGACCGGCCCTCGCCGACGCCATCGGGGTGATCCGTGGGGCGCGCGGCCGTGTGATCGTCTCCGGGCTGGGCAAGTCCGGTCACATCGGGGCGAAGATCGCCGCGACCCTGGCGAGCACCGGCACGCCGGCGCAGTTCGTGCACTCCACCGAGGCGTTGCACGGGGACTCCGGGATGGCCACGCCGGACGACGTCGCGATCCTCATCTCGAACTCCGGTGAGACCGTGGAGGTGTGCCACTTCGCCTCGATGCTGAACGCGTGGGGTGTGCCGATCATCGCGATGGCCCGCAACCCGGGCTCGACGCTCGTCCGTGCCGCGCAGGTGTTCCTCGACATCTCGGTGGAACGTGAGGCCGACCCGCTCGGGCTGGCTCCGACTGCCTCCACGGCTACCACCCTCGCGGTCGGTGACGCGCTCGCGGCCGCGCTGATGACGCTGTCGCAGTTCACCGCCGAGGACTTCGCGGCCCGGCATCCTGGCGGGTCCCTCGGAGTGCAGCTCGCGGGGCCGGCACGATCCGGGGTCCGGGTCTCCGGCGGCGAGCGCGAGGAGATCGAGCGATGAGTGGTGTGTGCGTGATCGCCTCGTTCATGTATGACCTCGTGGCTACTGCGCCGCGCCGACCTGCATCCGGTGAGACCCTGATCGGCACGAGCTTCGCGACGTACGTGGGGGGCAAGGGGTTCAACCAGGCCGTGGCCGCCGCCCGTGCCGGAGCGAAGACGGCGGTGGTGGGGCGCGTCGGCGAGGACAGCTTCGGTGCCGAGTTCCACGCATTCCTCGCCGCCGAGGGCATCGACGCGAATCACCTCCTCACCGACGCCCAGCACGGAACGGGCGTCGGCCTGCCGGTGGTGGAGGACAGCGGGCAGAACTCGATCATCGTCATCCCCCGCGCCAACCAGGCCGTGACCGTCGAGGACGTCGAGGCGGCCCGCGCTGCGATCGAGCGTTCCGCCGTTCTGCTCCTCCAGCTCGAGCTGCCCGAGGCGCCGACAGTGCATGCCGCCCGCATCGCGCACGAGGCGGGTGCCACCGTGGTCCTCAACCCGGCGCCGTTCGCCGCGCTACCTGCCGAGATCCGCGCCTATGTCGACGTGCTGGTACCGAACGAGGGCGAGCTGCGTGGGCTCGCTGGTGACGGCTCCGGCGGACGCGCCCCGGTGCTCGCTGTCGCCGAGGCGGTGCAGAGCGAGTGGGACTGCACGCTCGTCGTGACGCTCGGCGAGGAGGGTGTCCTTGTCCTCGACCTCGACGTCGATCCCGTGACGGTTCCGGCCCACGTCGTGGACGTCGTCGACACGATCGGTGCCGGCGACACATTCTGCGGAAACCTCGGCGCCCGGCTCGCGGCGGGGGACAGCCTGATCGACGCCGTGACCTACGGGAACGCGGCTGCCGCGATCGCCGTCACGCGCCACGGTGGGGCGCCTGCGGCACCGCGCTCCGACGAGGTCGACGTCTTCGTACGTACGGAGTTCTTCGCAGATTCGGGCGGCATAGGCAAAAGACGGCTAACGCTGATGGCGCGCGAAAATCCAATTCGCAGAGCCGTTCTACAACACAAAATCAAGATATTTCCGAACGGAGAATAGCAACGATGCCATCTATAGAAACGGCCTGCGAAGTTCGGGTCAGCGAAAATCGCATCTTGAGACCGGGGGTCTCCCGACGGACGCTGCTCCAAGGCCTGGGACTGGCCACCTTCGCCCTCCCGATCCTCGGAGCGTGCTCCACAGGGGCCCCGGCAGGCGGCGGCGGCGGCAACGGAAAGAAGCTGAGCTTCTGGAACTTCTACGGCGACTCCGGCAACGGCGAACCGCAGAGCGAGTGGTTTATCAAGCTTGTCAAGGACTGGAACGCCAACAATGACGTCCAGGTCGACCTGCGGTACATCCCGAACGCCGATTACATGTCGGGCACCACGCTCCAGACCGCCTTCACAGCGGGCACGGGGCCGGACATCTTCCTTGTCTCTCCGGGTGACTTCCTCCGGTACGCGAACGGCGGGGTGCTCTACGACCTGAGCTCGGCGGTCAACGACGCGCAGATCGCCGACTTCTCAGGCTCGGTCCTGGACACGCGGATGGTTGACGGGAAACTTCTCGGGCTGCCGATGGAGGTCGAGCCACTGGCTCTCTACTACTCCATCGACGCCTTCGAGAAGGCCGGCCTTTCCGAAGGGGACGTACCGCAGACGTGGGACCAGCTCTTGTCGGTCGGCGAGAAGCTCACCACGGACAAGCAGTTCGGGCTCGTGCTCGAGACGACGCCGGGCTACTACCAGAACTTCACCTGGTACCCGTTCATGTGGATGGCCGGCGGCGAGGTGGTGGATCCATCGGGCAAGGCGGTCTTCGACTCGCGGGCCAACCACAGCGCCCTGCAACTGTGGGGCGATCTGACGGCGGCCGGCGTCACCCCGCGAAAGAACCAGGGCACAGGCGGCGGCGACGTCCCCGGGAACATGGGGGCCGGCTACTGCGCCATGCAGCAGTCCGGCATCTGGGCCGTCGCTGAGCTCGACCAGAAGGTTCCCGACTACAACTACTCCGTCGCTCCTCTGCCGATCCCCGCTGGCGGGAAAGCGTCCACTGACATGGGTGGCTGGGCCTTCTGTGCGAACGCCAAGGGTGCCAACCCCGAGGCGGCGGCGAAGTTCGTCGCCTGGGCCATAGCCGGCCAGGACGCCGACGGCATCGAGCGGATGCGCCAGTGGAACTCGGTCGTGAAGACGAACGTGCCGACACGCACCTCGGTCAGTGAGGCGGTCAAGTCTGCGGGGACGTGGGACTCAGGGCCGCTCAAGATCTTCGCTGAGGAGATCGCCCCGGCCGGCCGGCCGGAACCGCGGTTCCCTCCCCAGGTCTATCAGCCGATCTCTGACGCATTGCAGGCCGTCCAGCTCGGCGGCACCGATGCCGCGACCGCGGCGGGTACCGCGCAGGCCGCCCTTGAGACGTTCCTTGCCGGGTACTCCGGCGGAGCGATCATCTGATCCCCGACCGATTGGAGCCTCACGATGGCGATTCTGGTTGACAGGGCATTGGAAGACGAGGACGAGGACGACACCGGTCGGTCCTGGCGTGGCCGTGTTAGCGCGCGGCAACGCCGGGAAACAGCCGTGGGCTGGGCGTTCATGCTCCCGGACGCGATCGGCCTGATGATCTTCGTCGTCCTGCCCATCATCGTGGCCCTCGCCGTCGCCTTCTTCTCCATCGACGGGTTCGGCCAGGCACGCTTCGTCGGCCTCGACAACTTCGTTCGCATGGGTTCGGACCCGCTGCTGGTCAACAGCCTCGCCGTCACCCTCATCTACGCCGGCTGCTACGTCCCGCTGGTCTTCGTCGCCGGCCTCGCACTGGCGCTTCTGGTTCAGCGGCCGTTCCCTGGTATCGGCATCGTGCGGACCCTGTTTTTCCTACCGAACGTGATGAGCCTCGTGGTCATTGCGATCCTCTGGCAGTTCATGCTCACCGACAAGACCGGTTTCGTCCCGCGCGGGCTCAGCACGGTGGGCCTCGGTGACATCTCCTGGCTCGGCAACCCGACCTATGCGCTGGCCGCGATCATCATGATCTCGGTGTGGTTCCAGGCCGGGTACCAGATGCTGCTCTTCCTCGGCGGGCTTGGCGATATCCCTAACGAGTACCACGACGCCGCGAAGCTCGACGGCGCGGGTTGGTGGCAGCGGCTCTTCTGGATCACTCTGCCGCTGCTCAAGCCCACGAGCTTCTTCATCGCGGTGACCTCGATCATCGGTGCGGTCACCGGCATGCAAGCCTTCGACCTGGTCTTCGTGCTGACCAAGGGCGGCCCCGCCAACTCGACGATGACCATGCCGTTCTACATCTACCAACAAGCGTTCTCGTACAACGACTACGGCTATGCGGCGGCGCTGACGACGCTGCTCGTCGGAGTGCTCGTCCTCGCCGTGGGTGTGACCTTCGCAGCGACAAAGGGGGCGCGATTCCATGCTGAGTGACATCGCAACGCCTGGTCCGGCCGCCCGCGGCCGGACCAGGCGCGAACGCGACGGAAGCCACGAGTACGGTCGCCGCTGGGGCTGGCGGGCGGGCGTGGGGTACGCCCTCGCCGCCATCACCGCCCTGCCGATCCTCTGGCTTCTCATCACCGCGCTGAAGCCGGCCTCCGAGACCTTCTCGATGAGCCTGGGACCGTGGACGCTGGACAACTTCAGCTATGTGCTGACCCGCATCCCGATGCCGAGGTACCTGCTCAACTCCGCGATCGTCTCGATCGCGGTCACCTTCATCGCGCTGGTGTTCCATTCGATGGCTGCCTACGCCCTCGCCCGGCTCCGGTTCCGCGGCAGTGCGCTGATGTTCAACCTCATCGTCGCCACCCTCATGGTCTCGTTGCCGGTGATTCTCGTGCCGCTCTTCCTCATCGTGCGGGCAATGGGGTTGATCGACAACCTCTGGGGCATCATCGTCCCCGGCATCTTCAACGCCTTCGGCATTTTTTTGCTCCGCCAGAATTTCCTCGGGATCCCCAGGGAGCTCGAGGAGGCGGCAACGATCGACGGGTGCGGCTATTGGGGCCGGTACTGGCACGTGGTCCTGCCGTTGGGGCGCCCGATCCTGGTCTCGCTGGGGATCTTGTTCTTCCTCGCCAACTGGAACGCGTTCATGTGGCCCAAGACGATCCTCTCCACTCAGGAGCTGTGGATGGTGCAGCAGGGCCTCGCCTCCATGCAGGGGCAGTACGGCTCGGACTGGAACTACATCACCGCCGCGGCCATGATCATCGCGCTGCCCACGATGATCATGTTCTTCTTCGGCCAGCGCGCGCTCGTGAACTCCATCAAGACGTCCGGCCTGAAGTAGGGCCGGGATGGGCGGCGCCGACGCGGCGCTCAGTACGGGCGTGTGGCGTAATGGATTGCGCGTTAGCAATAATGCGTCCGTGCGTCCTCTCGTGGGCCGCAGGTCGTCCCAAGCAGTGAACAGGTGCCGGTGAGTCAGTTGTCTCCGGCCCAGAGAGGCTTATTCACAACTCGCCGCCAGCAGCCCCACCGAGCCCCTGAACTGCGACGATGCCGTGCATGACAGAGTTCTGAATAGGGTGCGGCTCTTCTGGAGTGACGTCGCCGTTGGCTTGCCTGTCTGCTGCTTGATCGTCTGACTGGCGTGTCATCCCCAACTGACGGCGACCTTCTGCTCTACTTGTCTGTAGCGATAGTTCCCTACAGACAGGATGTGCGATGTCCCCGAGATCCCACCGTAGCGAGGGTTCGTTCCTGCGTGGCACGCTGACCACGTTCCGCCGCAGGTGCGGCAAGCCCTCCTGCCACTGCGCCAGCGGCGAGCCGCATGAGAGCCCGGCGTTGGCCTACACCGAGGGCGGCCGGACCAAGACCCTGACGCTGGCCGAAGCCGAGGTGGCCGAGGTGGCCGCGGGGTTGGCCCGCTTCGAGACGGCCCGAGCGGAGCTGGAGTCAGCGGCCGACGCTGGCATCGCCGCGTTGCGGGCTCGTCGGGGCCGATGAGCAACCATCGGCAGACGACCGCGGTCGAGGGCTTCGCGGGAGCCCGTGAGCGTTTCCAGCTGATCCTGGGCTGGCTCGACGGTGGGGCCAGCAGTGCACTGGAGCACGCTGAGCTGGAACGTCAACTCGACGTCGAAGGCCGCGAACTACTTCGCCTGCTCCTTCAAGACCACGCGGACCTGCGTGCCGTACGGGAGAGCCGGGTCGAGGTTCGAGGCGCCGATGGGCCCGTCCGGACACGCGTGGAAACCGGCCACACCCGAGGCCTGGGCACGATCTTCGGCGAGGTCACCGTGACCCGGATCGCCTACCGCCAACCCGGCCAGGGCAACCT
>JAENWO010000339.1 GCA_016649925.1 Actinomycetales bacterium | reverse complement strand
GCGAACACGGGGTGGGCCTGCCAGAAGTCCTGGTCGGCGGCCCGGCTGGGGAACGTCGTCGCGAGGCGCTGCGCCGCGGGGCCGAGCCGGGCGGCGGCGATCTCGTCGTCCTCGAGACACCTGTGCCTCGATCCCGGCGGAGCCGAGCGCCGCCAGGGTCGGCCGCGCGGCTGTCCGGGCGAGCGCGACCCGGGCCAGGGCGGTGAACTCCTGGTCGACGAGGAGCAGCACCGGGTCGGCGAGGGCAAGCTGCTCGGCCACCTCACGGGTGGCGAGGCGCCACGAGTGCCGCTCTGCGGCCTGAGCCGCCCCGCTAACCTGGCCGGATGAACCTGGTCAACCGCGCCCGCAGGATCGTCGGCACGATCGCCCGGGACGCCCGGGACGCCCTTCGCGAGTCCACCCGCGGTGATCGTGGATCGACGGACCCGCAGACGTCCCGGACCCGGCCGGCGTCCGCGAAATCCAGCCGGCCGGGCTCGGGCACGCGAACCGACGGCGTCGGCACGGAGTCCGGTGCCCGGTCCGAGGCGACGTCCGGTGCGGCATCCGGAGCGACGTCGGGCACCTCGGCCCACCAGGACGGCCTGCCCCGCACCATCCGGGAGTACGACGTCGCCGGCGCGGGCCTGCCCCGCCTGGCATATGCGCCCTCCGACGACGGCGATGCCGACCCGGGTGAGGTGGTGTGGGCATGGGTGCCGTACGAGGAGAACAACGGCCAGGGCAAGGACCGCCCGGTGCTGGTCATCGCGCGGCACGACGGCGGACTGCTCGGGCTGCAGCTGACGTCCAAGGACCACGACCGGGACGCCGAGCAGGAGCGTCGCTGGGGCCGGATCTGGATGGACGTCGGCTCGGGCGGGTGGGACTCGCGCGGCCGAGAGTCCGAGGTGCGGCTCGATCGCGTCTTGTTCCTGCCTCCGGACGCGGTCCGCCGCGAGGGTGCTGCCCTCCCCGAAGCGATCTTCCGGGACGTGTCCGACGCGCTGCGCGACCTGGACGGGCGCTGACGGCCGAAGTACTGGTAAAGTCGTGCGCTGAGCCTGTTAGCCGGGTCGTGGCGCGGCTCACCCACTGACCACCACAAGGCATCCCAACGCCCCGGTCCCGGTCATTGGGGATGCCCTCACTGATCGCTGAGATCCCGCGAGCGAACACACAAGAGAGTCAACACGTGGCAAATATCAAGTCCCAGATCAAGCGAATCGGCACGAACGAGAAGGCCCGATTGCGCAACAATGCTGTCAAGTCCGAGCTCAAGACGCACGTGCGTCGGGTTCGCGAGGCCATCGCAGCCGGCGACACGGAGGCTGCCAGCGTCGCGCTGAAGAGCGCCTCCCGCAAGCTCGACAAGGCTGTGAGCAAGGGCATCATCCACGAGAACCAGGCAGCGAACCGCAAATCGTCGCTCGCCCAGCAAGTCTCGTCCCTCTGAGGAACCCGCGCTGAACGACGGCGCCGCGCCCCGCACCGGGGGCGCGGCGCCGTCGTCTCGTCGTGGACGGACGCGCGTTCGGTTCGCTTCCCACTCGGTGCCGCTCAGGTCCCCGGCAGCTGCTGAGCGAGCCGACGACCCCCGTCCGCATCCAAAGCGCGGCCTCAGCCGCCGTTCAGCGACCCGACGACCTGCGTCAGCGCTCGCCCCGGGCCTGAGCGACGCGCAGCACCGCACGCTCGACCGCGAACTCGGCGTCTCGACCCGCGCCCTTGACCTCTGCATCAGCAGTCGCGACCGCGGTGATCGCCCGGGCGAGCCCCTCCGGGCTCCAGCCGTCGAGCTCGCGCCGCGCGCGGTCGATCTGCCACGGGGCCAGACCCAGGTCGGTCGGTGCGGACGCACCCCGCCCCCGCATGGCCGCGACCTTCGCGAGGACCCGCAGCTTCGAGGCCAGCGCCGCGACGAGCAGCACCGGGTCGACCCCGGTGCTCAGCGCGTGCCGCAGCAGGGTGACCGCCTGACCCCCGCGACCCTCGATGGCGGTGTCGGCCACCTTGAAGCCGGTGGCCTCGACCCGTCCGCCGTAATACCGCTGCACCACGTCCGGCGTGATCGCCGAGGTGGTGTCGGCGATCAGCTGGGTGCAGGCCGCGCCCAGCTCGCGCAGGTCGGACCCCACGGCCTCCACGAGCGCCTGCACGGCCGGACCGCTCACCCGGCGTCCGGCCTTGCGGAACTCGGCCGCGGCGAACGCGACCTTGTCGGCGTCGCGCTTGATCGGTTCGCAGGCCACGACCGGCAGGCCAGCCGCGGCGATCGCGTCGAGGAGCTTCTTGCCGCGCACGCCCTTCTCGTGCCGGAGCACCACCGTGACGTCGTCGAGCTCCGGGGAGAGCCGGGCCACGTACGCCAGGCCGTCCTCGATGAACGCGTCCGTGGCCGACTCCACACCGGAAACCACGATGTGGCGGTTCTCCCCGAACAGCGATGGGCTCGCCACCATGTCCAGCTGCCCGGACTCGTAGGCAGCGGCCTCGAGCCGCGTGACCTCGACGTTCGGGTCCCGCTCCGAGGCCAGTGCCTGCAGGTGGGAGACGGCACGGTCGACGAGGAGTCCCTCACCTCCGCGCACGAGGACCAGCGGCGCGAGGATCACCTGGTCCAGGTCGAGGGCGCTCAGGCCGGCGGCGGGACGACGTCGGGCGGGAGGCACATGCCCAGCCTGCCACGAAGGACCAAACCCTCTCAACCGGGGTGAAGCATCCGTCGCAGCAGGAGCAGCGTCGCGAGCAGCAGGACGACGAGGGCCGCACCCCCGCCGAGCCCACCGGGCCACGGCAACGTCGCCGCCGGGAGCCCGGCCGTCCAGGTGGCCACGCTTGCGATCCACGCGGTGCACGTCCCCGCCCATCCCGCCAGGACGACGGCGGCCCCGGGCCAGATGGGTCCGACGAGCGTGGCCACGACACCGAGGACCGTCGCCGGCGGGACGGCCGGGGCGCTGAGAAGATTCGCCAGGACGCCGTAGGCGGAGAGCCCGGGCTGCAGCAGGAGGATCACCGGTCCGCACGCCAGCTGCGCAGCGACGGGGATCGCCAGGGCCAGGGCGACCGGGCGCGGCAAGAACCGGGCGAGCGCCGCGGCGATCGGCCCGGCCCACAGGAGCAGGCCGCCCGTCGCGAGGACGGACAGGACGAAGCCGAAGGACCGGGAGAGCCACGGGTCGACGGCGAGGAGCACGATCGTGCTGACCCACAGCGCCGGGATCGTGGCACGCGGTCGCGCCACGGCCATGCCGACGAGCATCACCGCACCCATCGTCGCCGAACGCAGGACGCTGCCGCTGGGGTGGACGAGTGCGACGAAACCGAGGAGCACGAGGCCACCGATCACCACGCGAGCGGTCCTCGGCAACCAGCACACCCCGAGCAGCGCGGCTCCGAGGATGATCGCCACGTGGGCCCCGGAGACGGCGGTCACGTGTGTGAGGTTCACCGTGCGAAGGTCCGCCTCGAGCTCCGCGGGCAGGGCGCGGGTGTCCCCCAGCGTGATGCCCGGAACCAGTCCACGTGCCTGCGGCGCCAGGGGGGAGGACGCTGTCACCAGGCCGCTGCGCAACCGGTTCACCAGCCGCTGCCACGCCGGCGTCGGTGTCACGACCACCGGTTCGTCCTGCGCCACGAGGAGCGCGGCGACGGGGTCGCCGGCTGCGGTGGGGGCGAGCCGCCCGGCGACGCGGACCCGCTCCCCCACATCCACCCGGGTCCACTCCTCGCCACCCAGGACGAGCACGGGTGCCGTCGCGCTCTCCCACGGGCCTCCGG
>JAENWO010000515.1 GCA_016649925.1 Actinomycetales bacterium | reverse complement strand
GGCGGGATCGCCGGCGCCGCCGCGAGGTCGAAGTCGTCCAGGCGCTTCATCCTTGGGAACCGGGCCTCGGCGATCCGCCGCTCCCGGCGCCGGCCGTCGCGCTCGTCGAGCTCAGCCGTCAGCACCTCGGCAAGGTACGCGCGGTGCGTCACCCGGTCCCGGACCGCGGCCTCGGCGAGGGCTCCCGCTTCCGTGCGAACCGTGGGCAGGCGGAGCGAGCGGCAGGCGGCATCGATCGCGAGATCGGCCGCCTGCTCCGTGAGCGATCCGGTCATCGGTCGGTCCCCGTCCGCAGGAGTGCGTCGTACGAGGCGAGCACCGGCACCGGGCGGGTCCAGCCGGCCCGGTCGGTGCGGTCGGGCGTGACCGCGGTCTGTCCCCGCCCGTCGGCGATCCGGCGGGCCTCGATCGCGACCAGGGCAGGATCGGCCGAGCGGATCCGTTCGACGGCATCGAGCGCGGCATGGACGGCGATGAACGGCAGGCTCCGGTGGAGGAGCAGAACCTCGATCAGGGCCCGGGTCCCCGCGGCGTCACCCTCCTTGCGTCTCGCCCGCGCCCAGAAGCGCTCGTGGGCCGCGGTGAAGGCGCCCGACGCACGGGCCTGGGCGAGCGTGAGGGAGCTGGGCAGGGCCCCGGGCTTGCGCACGAGGACCTCGAGGTAGTGGTCGAGGAGCAGCGTCGATGTGCCCTTCTGCGGACTGCGCTCGTGGCGGGCGACGAGCCTGCCGTCGTGGTGGACCTCGACGTGGCGGGCACCCAGGCCGACGCTGAGCTCGCGTCCGGCGAGGTGCGCCGGGACCGAGTACCAGCGCTGGCGGACGCAGATCCGGGCCTTGGTGTCCACCTTGGCCCGCAGCACGACCGCCGTCCCGAAGGACTCAGGGGGGAGCGCTCGCAGCGATGGCCGCTCGGCGGCGAACGCCTGCCCGACGGTCTCGCGCCTCCCCTCGATCCGGCGGGCGTCGTCGCGCCGGTCGGCCGCAGCAAGCAGGGCGTCGAGCGCCGCCATGCCGGCCACCTTCGGCACCGGGACGAGATGGCGCCGGCGGAACCGGCCCACTTCGCCCTCGACGCCGCCCTTCTCGTGGGCCCCCGACTGCCCCGGGATACAGAAGAACGCATCGAATCCGAAGTGGGACCGGAGCGCCGTGAACCGGTCGGTCTCGGTCCGGTCGCGCCCGACGAGGACCTTCTTGACGGCACTCGTGAGGTTGTCATACCGGATCCTCCCGGGCACGCCGCCGAGGCGCTCGAAGGCGATCGCGTGGCCCTCGAGGAACGCGGTCTGGTCGGGAGCGAGGAAGGCGAGGGTGATGGCCTTGCCCGATGCCGACAGGCGCAGGTGGAACAGGTGCACCTTGGTGGGCTCGCCCGCGAGGATGACGGTCGCCTCGCCGAAGTCGACCTCGGCCTCCTCGCCCGGCGCATGGCAGGCGACGATCATCACCGAGCTGATCCCGCCCCCGATCTCGGCCCGCAGCTCCCGGACGACCTCGCGGACCGTGGACTCGGCGAGGTCGGCGCCGTGCTCCTCGAGCAGGCGCTGCCAGATCCGCCGCGCGGTGTGGCGCTGCTTGCGGGGCGCCGTCCGATCCTCGACGAGCCAGGACCGGATGAGCGGCCGCCAGGCGCCCGTCACCGGGGCCGGGCGAACCCCCATCACCCGCGACGTCGGCAGCGCGGCGGCCAGGGCCGCTCGTACGGTGCGCCGGTGGACACCATGGCGGCGGGCGAGAGCGCGCACGGACAGCCCTTCCTCCCGCTGGTCACGACGGATACGCTCGAACTGCTCCACCCTCGACAACTCCTTCTCCCAGACGCTGCGGACCTTCGACAGTCAGCGAGCGTACGGGGCTGCGATGGGGTCGGGGGTGGGGCCAACTCAGAGCATCACGCCACGCTCAGGGGTGGAGCCAGATCCGAGCGTCATTCCCAAGCGGTATTGTCGGTCAGCGAGGGCCGCCGTCGGCGGCCCAGGGCCCAGTGGCCACCGTCACGTCCTCGTCCTCGGCTTGGGCGCACCTGGAAATCCACGTCAGGGAGATCACCGCATCAGGAGCGAGTGCGTGAAGGCTGATGCTGTCGACCTCGCCGCCATCTTCGGCAAGCCGGTCCACTACGGTGTGCCGCTCTACCAGCGGCACACCGTATGTGTG
>JAENWO010000036.1 GCA_016649925.1 Actinomycetales bacterium | reverse complement strand
TGCGAGGTTGGACGACAGACCAAGGGCTCGGCGCCATCTGTGGAGCCTCCTGTGGACCGGGGTTTGCTGCGCGCGAACTGGGGACGGGCGCCGGCCGGTCCATGCGAGACCTGCCGGTCCATGCGAGACCTGCCGCGACACCGTCACGTGCTCGTGAACCCGCTGGTTCCAGGTGACGGCCCGACGGCGTGGTGACGACCTCGCCGAGGGAGCCAGGCTCGGCCCTAGGCTGGTCGTGTGAGTGTGCGACGCATCATGGGCATCGAGACTGAGTACGGGATCCTCGGGGTGGGCAACCCCGGTGCGAACCCGATGCTGCTGTCGGCGCAGGTGGTCACGGCGTACGCGAACGAGGGGGTTCGCCGCGGCTCGCGGGCCCGGTGGGACTACCAGGACGAGGACCCGCTGTGCGACGCCCGCGGCTGGCGGCTGGAGCGGGCGGCGGCGCACCCGAGCCAGCTCACCGACGTGGCCGAGGCCCCGGCTCCGGACGGCGACGTGGGCTGGACCGGCGTCACCCAGCGCCGCCGCCCCGTGCCGCAGCCCGAGCAGGCCACGGTCGCGAACGTCATCCTGCCCAACGGCGCCCGCTACTACGTGGACCACGCGCACCCGGAGTACGCCAGCCCCGAGGTGACGAATCCGCTGGACGCCGTCCTGTGGGACCGGGCCGGCGAGGAGGTCCTCCTGCGCTCCAGCCGGCTGCTGGCCCAGATCCCGGGGATGCCCGACGTCGCGCTGTACAAGAACAACGTCGACGGCAAGGGCGCCAGCTACGGCACGCACGAGAACTACCTCGTGGACCGTGCGGTGCCGTTCGGCGACGTCATCGCGTACCTCACACCGTTCCTCGTGACCCGCCCGGTCTTCTGCGGCGCGGGCCGGATCGGGCTGGGGCAGCGCGGGGAGAGACCGGGCTACCAGATCTCCCAGCGCGCCGACTACATCGAGGCCGAGGTGGGCCTGGAGACCACCCTGCGCCGTCCGATCATCAACACCCGCGACGAGCCGCACGCCGATGCCAGCCGCTACCGCCGCCTGCACGTCATCGTCGGTGACGCCAACCTGCTCGAGGTCTCCACCTACCTCAAGCTCGGCACCACCTCGCTGCTCCTCTGGCTGCTCGAGACCGGCGACGTGCCGCTCGAGCTCTCCGCCCTCGCGCTTGCCGACCCGGTGGACGCGGCCCACGCGGTCAGCCACGACCTGACCCTGAGCCGGCCTCTCGACCTCGCCGACGGGCGCACCATAACCGCGCTCGAGATCCAGCGGGTGTACTGCGACGTGATCACGTCCGCCATCGGGCGCGCGGGCGAGGTCGACCCGCAGACCCGCGACGTGCTGGACCGGTGGTTTAGCGTGCTGGACCGGCTCGGCACCGACCCGGGTTCCTGCGTACGCGAGGTCGAGTGGCTCGCCAAGCTGCGGGTGCTGGAGGCCATGCGCCGGCGCGACGGCATGGACTGGGACCACCCGCGGCTCGCGGCCCTGGATCTGCAGTGGTCCGACCTGCGGCCCGAGCGCAGCGTCTACCATCGGCTCGCAGCAGCCGGTGCCGTCGAGCTCCTCGTCAGCCGGGACGACGTCGAACGCGCCACCTCCCTCCCGCCGCACGACACGCGGGCCTACTTCCGCGGGGAGAGCATCCGGCGGTTCGGCGACTCCGTCAGCGCGGCCAACTGGGACGCCCTGATCTTCGACATCCCCGGCGAGCAGAACCTCCAGCGGGTCCCGATGAACGATCCGTACCGGGGCACCCGGGCCCATCTGGAAGCCCTGCTCGAGTCCCACGGGGACGCGGCGTCACTCCTGCGCGCACTGACGGCGTCCTCTCCACCCTCCGGAGCCCCCGGGCCGTAGGATCGAGGGACGCGCCCGTCCGCGGTACGAGGAGGACACCTTGGCTTCGCAGCAGTTCGAGCAGAAGAACACATCCGACCCCCGACCCGACGACGCCGTGGTCCCGCCGCCGCCCGCCGCGGCTGGCGCGAGCGCGCGCGACGCCGAGGTCGACTCCCTGCTCGAGGAGATCGACGACGTCCTGGAGACGAACGCGGAGACCTTCGTCCGCGGGTTCGTGCAGAAGGGCGGCCAGTGAGGGGTGACCTCCCCGACCGGCTGCCGGCCGCCTTCAGCACGCCGGGCAGCTCGTCGTTCGTGGACTTCCTCGCCTCCTACGCCCCCGACCTCCTGCCGGGACGGCCGCAGGTGCCGGGTGGGGCGCTGATTACCGTGACGCCGCACGCGACGACGATCGTCGCCCTCACCTACGCCGACGGCATCGTGATGGCCGGTGACCGGCGCGCGACGATGGGCACGACGATCGCGCACCGGCAGATCGAGAAGGTCTTCCCGGCGGACGAGTTCTCCGCCGTCGGGATCGCCGGCACCGCGGGCCTCGCCATCGAGCTCGTGCGCCTCTTCCAGCTCGAGCTGGAGCATTTCGAGAAGATCGAGGGCACGCTGCTCTCCCTCGAGGGCAAGGCCAACCGGCTCGCGACGATGGTGCGCTCCAACCTCGGGCTCGCTCTCCAGGGGCTCGCCGCGATCCCGCTCTTCGGTGGTTACGACCTCCACCGGCGCGTCGGACGGATCTTCTCCTACGACGTCGCCGGCGGCCGGTACGAGGAGCAGGACCATCACAGCGTCGGTTCCGGCTCCGTCTTCGCCCGCGGCTCCCTCAAGAAGTTGTGGACGCCCGGCCTGAGCGGGGACCGCACCGTCGAGGTGGCCCTGCACGCGCTCGTCGACGCGGCCGACGACGACGCCGCGACCGGCGGCCCGGACGCGATCCGGGGCATCTACCCGATCGTCGCCCGGGTCAGCAGCGAGGGGTACGAGCGCATCGGCTCCGACGACCTCGCCCGGCACGCCCGCGCGATCGCCGAGCGACGTGCGCAGCAGCCCGAGCGAGGGAGTGCGTCATGACGCAACCGTTCTACGTCTCCCCGGAGCAGCTGATGAAGGACCGGGCGGACTTCGCCCGCAAGGGGATCGCCCGGGGCAGGTCCGTGATCGTGCTCGGGTACGACCAGGGCATCGCGTTCGCCACCGAGAACCCCTCCCGAGCGCTGCACAAGATCAGCGAGATCTACGACCGGATCGCGTTCGCCGCCGTCGGGAAGTACAACGAGTTCGAGAACCTGCGGGTGGCCGGGGTGCGGTACGCCGACCTGCGGGGCTATTCGTACGACCGGATCGACGTCAACGCGCGTGGACTTGCGAACGCGTACGCGCAGACCCTCGGAGCGGTATTCACCACGGAGTCGAAGCCGCTCGAGGTGGAGATCGCCGTCGCCGAGGTAGGCGCCAGCCAGGACACCGACCAGATCTACCGCCTCTCCTACGACGGGTCCGTTTCGGACGAGCGCGGGTTCGTCGTCATGGGTGGCGAGGCGGAACGGCTGGGCGGGATCGTGCGCGAGCAGTGGCGCGTGGGGCTCACGCTCGCCGAGGTGATGACGATCGCCGTCGGCGCGCTCGGATCGGCGAACCCCGACAATGGCGCCAGCGACCGCACGCTCGCGCCGGAGACGCTCGAGGCGGCCGTCCTGGACCGCGACCGGGAGCGCCGGGCGTTTCGACGACTGACGCCGGCCGTGCTCGGCCAGCTCCTGCCGAGCCGGAAGCCCGAGGAGGGATGATCCGGCGGATCTTCGGTCTGGAGACGGAGTTCGGCGTCACCTGCGCAGCCCCCGACGGGCGTGGTCTCTCGGCCGAGGAGGTGGCCCGCTACCTGTTCCGCAAGGTCGTCGCGTGGGGACGCTCCTCCAACGTCTTCCTCGGCAACGGCTCCAGGCTCTACCTCGACGTCGGGTCGCACCCGGAGTACGCGACGGCGGAGTGCGACGACCTTCGCCAGCTCGTCATCCACGACAAGGCGGGGGAGCGGATCCTCGAAGGGCTCGTCGAGGACGCACAGGCCCGCGTGGAGGCCGACGGGCTCCCCGGAAGGATCCACCTCTTCAAGAACAACCTGGACTCCGCGGGGAACTCGTTCGGCTGCCACGAGAACTACCTCATCAAACGGCGCGGGGACTTCGCGCGCACCGCGGAGGTGCTCGTCCCGTTCCTCATCACCCGGCAGATCCTCACGGGGTCCGGGCATGTGCTCCTCACCCCTCGCGGGCCCACGTACTGCTTCTCCCAACGGGCCGACCACCTCTGGGAGGCCACCAGCTCGGCCACCACCCGGTCCCGGCCGATCATCAACACCCGGGACGAGCCGCACGCCGACGCGGACCTGTACCGGCGGCTGCACGTGATCTCCGGCGACTCCTCCATGTCCGAGACGACCACGATGCTCAAGGTCGGCATGACGGACCTGATGCTCCGGATGCTCGAGGCCGGCCTGATCTTCCGCGACGTCACCCTGGAGAACCCGGTCCGGGCGATTCGCGAGATCTCGCACGACCTCACCGGACTCAAGGAGGTGCCGCTCGCCAAGGGTTCCCGCAGGTCCGCCGTCGACCTGCAGGCCGACTACCTGGCGAAGGCGCAGGAGTTCGTCGACGCCTCGCCCGAGCGCGGACCGCACGACGCCTGGGTGCTCGACCTGTGGGGGCGTGGCCTGTCGGCGCTCCGGGAGGGTGACCTCTCCGGCGTCGAGACGGAGCTCGACTGGGCCATCAAGAAGCGCCTGATCGACCGCTATCGCGACGCGCACGACGTCCCCCTGTCCGACCCCAGGATCAGCCGGCTCGACCTCGCCTACCACGACATCTCCCGCACGGACGGTCTGTTCGCCCGCCTGGCCGCCCGGGGCCTGGCGGCCCGGGTCGTCACGGACGCCGAGATCGACGCCGCAACCGAGGAACCGCCCCAGACGACGCGCGCGAAGCTCCGCGGCGAGTTCGTGCAGGCGGCCACGGCCCGGCGTCGGGACTACACGGTGGACTGGGTGCACCTCAAGCTGAACGACCAGGCCGGCCGGACGGTGCTGTGCAAGGACCCGTTCCGCAGCGGCGACGAGCGGGTCGACCGGCTCATCGCCAGCATGGACCAGGACGAGGGCGCCGGGAGACCATTCGTCCCGGCACCGTAGAATCATTCCTCGTGCCCGTCCGATCCCTCCACCCTCTCCGCCGCGCCTCCTGCGCGGTCCTGGTGCTGCTGGCCGTGCTCGTCGTGGGCGGGTGCCAGACGCAGGAGGCGACCACCGAGGCGGACGTCACCGTCGGTGGCACGTTCTCCCAGCGTCCGCAGGTGAGCTTCGACGAGCCGCTGACCGTGCCCGAGACCACCACCGAGGAGGTCATCCACGGGGACGGTACCGTGCTCGCCGACGGCGCCGCCGTGATGCTCGCCTACCTGGCGATCGATGCGACGACGGGTGAGGTGATCGACGACTCGTTCAACAACGAGGCCGAGGCGGTGCTGCTCACCCCGGACACCGCCGGCCCGCTCTACGTCGAGCTGGTCGGCCGGCCCGAGGGCACGCGGCTGCTGCGTCTCGAGGTGGGCACCACCACCAAACCGCATCCGCTCGTGCTCGTCTACGACATCCTGCACACCCGAGCCTGGGGCGAGGAGATCCCCCCGGTGGAGGGAGTGCCCACCGTCACGCGCGACGACACGGGCGCCCCCACGGTCACGCTGCCCGGCACCGAGCCGCCCGCGGACCTCGTCATCGTCCCGCTGATCCGCGGGACCGGGCCGCAGGTGCGTCCGGGGCAGTCGGTCACGGTGCGGTACACGAGCGTGAGCTGGAGCACGGGTGAGGTGCTCGACACCATCTGGGGTGAGGGCATGGCCCCGACCACCATCCCGTTCACCGGTCTCATCCAGGGCTGGCAGGACGGGCTCGTCGACGAGACGGTCGGCTCCGAGGTGATGCTCGTCGTTCCTCCGGACCAGGCGTTCGGCACGGACACGCTCGTCTACGTGATCGACGTGCTCGCCGTGACCTCACCGGCGGAGCCGGACGGAGGAGCCGGATGAGCGTCGCCCTGCGGGTGATCCCCTGCCTGGACGTCAACGCCGGCCGCGTGGTCAAGGGCGTCAACTTCGAGAACCTGCGCGACGCGGGGGACCCCGTCGAGCGCGCCCGCCGGTACGACGCCGAGGGCGCCGACGAGATCACGTTCCTCGACGTGAGCGCCTCCACGCAGGGCCGGGCGACCACCCTGGAGATCGTCGGACGCACCGCGGACGAGGTGTTCGTCCCCCTCACCGTCGGCGGGGGCGTGCGCAGCGTGGCCGACGTCGATGCCCTGCTTCGCGCGGGCGCGGACAAGGTCGGGGTCAACACGGCGGCCATCGCCCGCCCCGAGCTCATCTCGGAGATCGCCCACCGCTACGGCTCGCAGGTCCTCGTGCTCTCCGTGGACGCCCGCCGCACCCGGGGCGACGTCGCGACGGCGTCCGGCTATGAGGTCACCACCCACGGTGGCCGGCAGGGCACGGGCATCGACGCCCTCGACTGGGTGCGCCGGGCCGCCGAGGCCGGGGTGGGGGAGATCCTGCTCAACTCGATCGACGCCGACGGCACCACCTCCGGGTTCGACCTGGAGATGCTGACGGCGGTGCGGGCCGAGGTGCACGTGCCGCTCATCGCGAGCGGCGGGGCCGGGACGCCGGAGCACTTCGTCGAGGCGGCGCGCGCCGGGGCGGACGCGCTGCTGGCGGCGAGCGTGTTCCACTACGGCACGCTGACGATCGGCCAGGTCAAGGACCACCTGCGAGCCGCGGGCTTCGCCGTCCGCTGAGCCAAGCAGACGGGCCCCGGCACGCGAGTGCAACCCCGGCACTCGCGTGCCGGGGTTGGGTGGAGCTCAGGTTTGGGCGAACGCCTCGAACGCGGCGACCGCCTCCGGGTCACCGGTGATCCGGACCCGGGCCTGCTCGCGGCGCCCGGCGCCGAACAGCGCGAGCTCCACGGGTGCGCCGGTCACGGCCACCGAGGTCGAGCCCTTGCGGACCACTCGGCGCGGACCGTCCGGCACGACCAGGACGACGCCCACCGGGCAGGAGCGGTAGCCCAGCGACGCCATCCGGGCCGACTGCGCCCAGATCGCATCCTGCATGGCAGCGGGCAGCTCACGCGGCGAGGAGGGGTCGTCCCCGGCACGACGGACGTCCTCGTGGTGGATCACGTACTCCACGAGGTTCGCAGCCTCCGTGGCGCGCTGGGAGAACAGCCGCATCGGGTTCGCGCCGGTCGGCGGAGCAGTGAAGCGGTCCAGGAGCTCGGCGTAGGCCTCGGGCTCACGCGCCTCGTCGCCGGTGCGCTGGACGAGCTCCTCGAGACCGTCCCGCGCCCAGGGCACCACCATCCCGGCGAGGCGCCACGGCTCGTGACCGCGGAGATACAGGTGCGCCGCCAGGTGCCGGGTGCGCCACCCCTCGCACAGCGTCGACGCATCGGGTCCGGCATCGCGAAGTGACTTGGTCAGCGCGTCCTGCTCCTGCTGGTTCCACCACATCGGGCCAGCCTGACACACGACGGCGCTCCGGACGGCATGGGAGCATTCCGACGACGACGACGTTCCGGACGGCATGGGAGCATTCCGACGACGACGACGACGACCGCCTCACGCGTCCACTGTCGCCATGGTCCGCGACTCACTGAGCTCGCGGCGCGTGCCAGCCGGCAGAGGAGGGTGGAGATGGTGCTCCTGTCGGTCGGGGTGATGCGAGCTGGTCAGGGTGTCTGGGGCGGCACGGCGACGGCCCGCTGCTGTGCCTGCGGTGCCTCGCGCCATGCGCACCACACCACCTGACCGATCGGTAGGCCACCAACTGCTCGGTCAGTGAGGGTCGCTCCCGGCGGGGCAGACGCACCGCCCGAGGACGCGGGCTGCTCCACAGGTGAACGATCCGAGCCGCCAGCGAGCGCGGGCCGATCCCCGTGTGAAAGAATCACAGAAATCGAAACGTTTCTCGTGCACTGCTGTGCCCGAACGCACTGACCAGCCAAGGAGTCCCCGCCGGCATGCGACCGTCGCCCTTACCGGCCCCGCCGACCGAAGCCGCGTTCGCGCTCCCCGGCGGAGCCGTCCGGCGCTCGCTTCTCCTCCTCGGGCGGGGGATCCGCTCGGAGCCGCGCACGTTCGCGATCGCGATCGGGGCGAGCGCCGTCTACGGCGTCGGGCTGGTGGCGTCCGGCTGGGCGCTGGGCCGGATCACGGACCGCGTGGTGGTACCCGCGCTCGAGGGCGGCCAGGTGCCGAGCTCGCACATCTGGTGGGCCGGCGTCGTGCTGTTCGCCATCGGCCTGGTCACCGCGGTGGCCGTGGCGCTTCGACGCGTCTACGCCGGGATGGCGGCGTTCGACGTGCAGGCCGGTCACCGTCGCCGGGTGACGCGCCAGTACCTGCGCCTGCCGATGTCGTGGCACCGGCGCCACCCTGCGGGCCAGCTGCTCTCCAACGCCAACGCCGACGCCGAGGCGGCCGGTGGGGTGTTCGTGCCCCTGCCGTTCGCGATCGGGGTGCTCGTGATGATCGTCCTGGCGAGCGTCGCGATGCTCTGGGCAGACCTCGTGCTCGGCGCGATCGGAGTGAGCGTCCTGCCGCTCGTGCTCGCCGCGAACGTCGTCTACCGCCGGTACATGTCCCCTGCCATCACCGTCGTCCAGCACGAGCGGGCCGCCGTCTCCGACGTCGCGCACGAGAGCTTCGAGGCGGCCGCCGTGGTGAAGTCGCTCGGCACCGAGCAGCTGGAGGAGGACCGGTTCACCACCGTGACGCACCGGCTGCGCGACGCGAACATCGCCGTCGGGCGCGTCCGGTCCGTGTTCGACCCGGTCATCGACCTGCTCCCCGCGCTGGCCACGCTCGCTGTGCTCCTCGTGGGCGCCCACCGCATCGACTCCGGTGTCATCGGCACAGGGGACGTCATCACGACGGCGTACCTGCTCACCGTGATGACGTTCCCCGTGCGGGCCATCGGGTTCGTGCTCGGGGACATCCCGCGCTCCCTCGTCGGACACGACCGGATCTCCCGTGTCATCGACGCGCGCGGCTACCTGACGGACGGCACGGCCGGGCTCCCGGCCCACGGCGGGATGCGCGTGGAGGTGGAGGACGTCACCCTCGCCGTGCCGAGCTTCGACGCCCAGGGCGAGCGCACCACCGCGGAGCTTCTGCGCGGCGTGAGCTTCGCCGTCGAGCCCGGGCAGACGCTCGCCGTCGTCGGTCCCACCGGGGCCGGGAAGTCCACGCTCGTGGACGTCCTCGCCCGGATGAGCGATCCCACCTCCGGGTCGATGAGGTACGACGGCGTGGACGCGCGAGACGTCGGCGCGCGCTCCCGCACCGATGCCATCGCCCTCGTCGCCCAGTCGACGTTCGTGTTCGAGGACACGATCCGCGGGAACGTCGCACTCGGCGACGACGTCGAGGACGGCGGCAGCGCCTTCACCGACGACGAGGTCTGGCGGGCGCTGCGCACCGCGCGCGCCGACGGCTTCGTCGCCGCGCTGCCCCAGGGCCTGGACACCGTCGTGGGGGAACGGGGGGCGAGCATCTCCGGTGGGCAGCGCCAACGCCTGGCCATCGCCCGCGCCCTGATCCGGCGCCCGAGGCTGCTCATCCTCGACGACGCGACCTCCGCCGTCGATCCCCTCGTGGAGCAGCAGATCCTCGCCGGGCTCCGGGAGCAGGTGGGTGATGTCACGGTCATCCTCGTCGCCTACCGCACCGCGACGATCGCGCTCGCATCCTCGGTGCTGCACCTCGAGCGCGGCCTCGTCGTCGACCAGGGCACGCACCCGGAGCTGCTGGCCCGGGACCTGGGGTACCGGCACCTCGTCACGGCCTACCAGCGCGGACGCGCCGAACGGGAGGCGGGCCGATGAGCGCGCAGATCGAGCAGTCCTCCACCCTCGGCGTCCTCGGCACCGTGCGGGAGGGCCTGCGGCTCTCGCCCGCGATGCGCCGCGGGCTGGGCCTGACGTTCGTGCTCGCCCTGTTCGCCACCGTCGGCCGGCTCATCGTCCCGTTCGCGGTGCAGCGCACCACCGATGCCGGCATCGGTGGTCCGGGCGGCGTGGACACCGACCTCGTCCTGACGCTGTGCCTGGCCGCGGCCGGCGGGTTGCTGGTCACCAGCGCCTGCACGACGTGGGTGAACGTGCGCCTGTTCAAGGCGGCGGAGGCGGGCCTGGCCCAGCTGCGGATCCGGGCTTTCCGGCACGTGCACGACCTCTCGGTCCTCACCCAGAACACCGAGCGCCGCGGGTCCCTCGTCTCGCGGGTGACGAGCGACGTCGACACCATCTCGATGTTCGTGCAGTGGGGCGGCCTGATGCTGCTGCTCTCGGTGCTCCAGATCCTCGGGGCCACGGTCGCGATGGCCCTGTACTCCTGGCAGCTGACGATCATCGTGTGGCTGGCCTTCGTGCCGATGGCGCTCCTCGCCCCCCGCGCGCAGCGTGCGCTGAACACCGCCTACGGCATCGTCCGGGTGCGCGTCGGAAGCATGCTCGCCGTGATCTCGGAGTCCGTGGTCGGCGCGCAGACGATCCGCGTCTACGGTGCCGGACTGCGCACCCAGCACCGGATCGACACGGCGATCTCGGACCACCGCAACGCCGCTGTGAAGGCTCAGACGTTCGCCTCCGTCGCGTTCTCCTCCGGTGTGCTGCTCTCCGGCCTGGCCCTCGGCGCCGTCGTGGTGGCGGGCACGATGCTCGGCATCGCGGGGGAGATCACGGTGGGCGCCCTGGTCGCGTTCCTCTTCCTGGTACAGATCTTCACCGGCCCCGTGCAGTCCGCCACCGAGGTCCTCAACGAGCTGCAGAATGCCGTCGCCGGGTGGCGCCGCGTCATCTCGATCGTGCACACCCCGCTCGACGTCGACGAGCCCGAGCGTCCGCAGCCTCCCGGCCCTCGCGGCCCGGCGACCCTCGAGCTCGAGGGGATCGAGTTCGCCTACCCCGGGGGTGACCTCGTGCTGCGGGACATCAACCTCACCGTGCCCGCGGGCGCACGCGTGGCGATCGTGGGGGAGACGGGCTCGGGCAAGACGACGCTCGCCAAGCTGCTCACCCGGCTGATGGACCCGACCCGGGGCAGGGTGCGGATCAACGGGGTGGACCTGCGGGACCTGTCCCTGAGCGACCTGCACGCGCGCGTGGTGATCGTGCCGCAGGAGGGCTTCCTCTTCGACGGGACGATCGCGACGAACGTCGCCTACGGCCGTTCCGGCGCCTCACCGGCGCGGGTGGAGGAGACGCTCGGCGAGCTCGGCCTGTCCGACTGGCTGGCCACGATGCCGCGGGGCGTGCAGACCGACGTGGGACAGCGCGGGGAGTCCCTCTCCGCGGGTGAGCGTCAGCTCGTCGCGATCGCGCGCGCCTATCTGGCCGACGCGGATGTCCTCGTCCTGGACGAGGCGACCTCCGCCGTCGACCCGGCCACCGAGGCCCGGATCAACCGGGCGCTGGACGGGCTCACCAGCGGGCGAACGTCCGTGGCGATCGCCCACCGCCTGTCCACCGCGGAGGCAGCGGACCTGGTGGTGGTGGTCGACGCCGGCCGGATCGTCGAGGTCGGCACCCACGCCGAGCTCGCCACCGGTGGCGGCCGGTACGCACAGATGCACTCCTCCTGGGTGTCCCAGGGCGAGTAGGACCGGGAGCCGAGGCGTTCGCCGAGCGGGACGGTTCGGCGACTCTTTGGTCCCGTTGGGTGCGTGCCCCGCGACCGAAGGGGACAAGATGGCCGCCAGAACGTCCCGTTCGGGCGCAGGTGGGCCGGCCGGTGAGGGCGGCGGCGGCCCGGCCGGTGAGGGCAGGTGCGGGCCGTCGGCGTGCACATGGCAGGATCGGGGGCGTGCTCGATGCCACTCTTCCCACCCCGGCCGTCACCCCGGCCGTCACCCCGGCCGCCACCCCGGCCGTCACCCCGGCCGCCGGCCTGGACCCGTCGGTCGCGGAGCGTCTCAAGCGCGACGCCGACGGCCTCGTCTGCGCCGTCATCCAGGACGACGCCGGGGGCGACGTGCTGATGGTCGGCTGGATGGACGACGAAGCGCTGCATCGCACCCTCACCACCGGACGATCGACATTCTGGAGTCGAAGCCGTCAGGATTACT
>JAENWO010000483.1 GCA_016649925.1 Actinomycetales bacterium | reverse complement strand
CTAAGATCTCACAATAGTAAGAGTCACGGATACCTTTAGTGGGGTGCTGATGGACGTCGAGGACGACCGGCCCGAGATCGCCGTCTCCACGGTCATCTTCGCGCTGCGCACGAACGAGCGGACGTCCACGCCCCAGCCCCCGACGATCTGGCTCCCGCTCGTGTGCCGCGTCCGCGACCCCTACGACGGGTCCTGGGCCCTGCCCGGCGGGCCGCTGCGCGCCCGGGAGGGCCTCGCGGACGCGGCGCGCAGGACGCTGCACGAGACCACGGGGCTGACCCCGAAGTACCTCGAGCAGCTCTACGCGTTCGGTGACGTGGACCGCTCCCCGGGCCGTCGCGTCGTCTCGATCGTGTACTGGGCCATGGTCGAGTCCGAGGAGGCCCAACGGGCGAAGGTCGGGCAGAACGTGCGCTGGCTCTCGGCCGACCGCCTGCCGCGCCTGGCCTTCGACCACAACCTCATCGTCTCCTACGCCCTCTGGCGGCTGCGCAACAAGGTCGAGCACAGCCGGATCGCGCACGCGTTCCTCGGGGAGACGTTCACCCTGCGGGAGCTGCGGGAGGTCCACGAGGTCGTGCGGCAGAAAGGGCTCGACCCGGCGAACTTCCGGCGCCAGATGGAGGCCTCCGACGCCCTCGTCCCGACCGACGGGACGCGCACCGGCGGACGGCACCGACCGGCCCGCCTCTACCGCTACAACCACGCGATCGAGCTCGTCGACAGCGGCCCGCTCAGCACATCCTCCGGGTGAGTCAGAACCCCAGCGGTGAGTCAGAGGTCCCCAGGCCCCTGACTCGCCGCCGGACCTCTGACTCGCCGCCATCCACCACCGCAGACCTACCGCCCACGGGAGCGACCATGACCACGACGGCATCCGTCGACACCACGATCCGGCTTATCGACGCCGGCACCGAGCAGGGCTCGACGTGCAGCGCGGACCTCGCGGCCGGGCCGTGGGCATTCGACCTGCTCGCGCCCGGCTACGGGCCCGGGGCCTCGATGCACGACGTCGTCCCGCCCGCGGCACCGCGTCAGGGCGAGCTGCCGGTGGAGTATCGCGAGGCAGACGCTGACGAGCTGGACGCCCGCATCCGCGCTGCGAAGGACGCCCTGGGTGAGCGGGTGGTGATCCTCGGCCACTTCTACCAGCGCGACGAGGTCGTCGCCTACGCCGACTACGTGGGCGACTCGTTCCAGCTCGCGAACGCCGCCCGGGCCCGCACCGAGGCCGAGGCGATCGTGTTCTGCGGCGTCCACTTCATGGCCGAGACCGCCGACCTGCTCTCGCGGCCCGAGCAGGCCGTGATCCTGCCGAACCTTGCTGCCGGTTGCTCGATGGCCGACATGGCGAACATCGACCAGGTGGAGGAGTGCTGGGAGCAGCTGCTCGAGCTGTACGGCACCGAGCCCGACGCCGACGGCCGGGTGCCCGTGATCCCGGTGACGTACATGAACTCCTCCGCCGCCCTGAAGGGGTTCTGCGGACGCAACGGCGGCATCGTGTGCACGTCCTCGAACGCCGAGACCGTCCTGGAGTGGGCGTTCGCCCACGGACAGCGCGTGCTGTTCTTCCCCGACCAGCACCTCGGCCGCAACACCGCCAAGGCGATGGGGGTGCCGCTCGAGGCGATGCCCACCTGGAACCCGAATGAGCCGCTCGGCGGCAACGACGAGGCGAGCCTGGCCGACGCCCGTGTCGTGTTGTGGCACGGGTTCTGCTCGGTGCACAAGCGCTTCACCGTCGCCCAGATCGAGCAGGCCCGCGCGCAGTACCCGGGCGTGCGGGTGATCGTGCACCCGGAGTGCCCGATGCCGGTGGTGGACGCAGCGGACTCCTACGGGTCCACGGACTACATCACCAAGGCGATCGCCGCGGCACCGGACGGGTCGACGTTCGCCGTCGGGACCGAGATCAACCTCGTCCAGCGCCTGGCCGCGCAGTACCCGCAGCACACGATCTTCTGCCTCGACCCCGTCGTGTGCCCGTGCTCGACGATGTACCGGATCCACCCCGGGTATCTCGCCTGGGTGCTCGAGTCCCTCGTGGCCGGGGAGGTCCCGAACCGGATCACCGTCTCGGCCGATGTCGCCGCACCCGCCCGCCTCGCGCTCGAACGCATGCTCGACGCGAAGCCCCCGGCCCAGCGGGGAGCCTGAGGGATGGCACGCGTCCTGGTGGTCGGCTCGGGCATCGCCGGCCTCGTCGTCGCGCTGGAGGCGAGCAGGACGCACGACGTCGTCCTCGTCACCAAGGGGTCGCTCGGGGCGTCCAACACCCGGTTCGCGCAGGGCGGGATCGCGGCCGCGGTCTTCGACGACGACTCCGTCGAGGCCCACGTGCGGGACACGCTCGCGGCGGGTGCCGGCCGGTGCGACGAGGCCGCCGTCCGGGTGCTGTGCAGCGAGGGTCCCGAACGCATCGCCGACCTGCTCGACCTCG
>JAENWO010000177.1 GCA_016649925.1 Actinomycetales bacterium | reverse complement strand
CGTCGGGGCTGACCGGGGCACGCCGAGCCGTGGGCACCCAAGTCACGTCAGTCCGCACCTGGTCCGCAACTGGCCGCGAACGGCCACTCATCGATGAGAACCGTCGGAAGGCATCACCGCAGGTCGGACCCACTTTCGGCTCTCTGACCAGGCGCGCCGTTCGCCAGCACAAGCGACTTTTAATCCGCGGGTTGCGAGTTCGATCCTCGCGGGGCCCACGTTTATGCAGGTCAGACGGTTCTTGATCTTGCACTGGTGCCCGAAGAACCACGGTCACCTAGTCCGCGGGTTGTGTGCTAGACCCTCGTGGGACCCACCGGTGTTTGCGCAGGTCAGGGGCCCTAAGCGTCCTGGCCGGGGGTCGACCGGCCCGGTCTGGTCCGCATCTAGTCCGCATTTGGTCCGCATCCGGGGTCTGAGTGCCACCGGGAGACGGTGGACATCCCTGGTTCCGGTTCCTCCCTGACAGGTTGCGGACGCGGCCCTGCTCCTGGGCCGAGACGGGCGCGCGTTGAGTCGTAGCCCGCGTCCAGGGCTGGGGTTCCCGTGGTGGTTTCGAAGCGGCTTGCGCTTGCCGTGACGAGCACTCGCGCCCTTCGGCTTCCATGCACCGGCCGCGACTGCGGTGCCACGCTAGGCCGATCGCCCGCTCGTCAGCAGAGCGACCCCGTGGGAGCAGGAGTGAGCCGCACCCGCTGCCCGCTCGGCATCAGCCTTCGACGCCGGTGGCGGCGTGCGGGGTCCCGACGGGCTTGGACTCGGGTGAGCCGCGTTCGCGCAGGTAGATGGACAGCACCACCATGCTCGCCACGGCCAGGAACTCCGACTGCCAGTTCTGCAGGGTGCGGTTCCAGAACTCCGGCTGGGTGACGTACTGCGCCCAGGTCACCGGTTCTTGCAGGTCGCGGAGCTGGGACGCGTTGTAGGCGGTGGTGCCCGCGATCGACTGGGCCAGCCACGACCCGAGGAAGATCGCGCCCATCGCCAACGTGAGGGACCGGGAGTAGACGCTGAGCCGCCAGCCGCGCGCCCGGGCCCAGGCGGGGGAGTCGGGCCGGGCGTGCTCGGCGACGAGCTGGTCCTCGTCGGACTCCCGGCCCGCCGCTTCGGGGACCTTCGACTCCGGCGAGCCGCGCTGGACGAACCAGACGGTCACCAGGACGTAGAGCAGGAACTGCAGGTACTCCGACTGCCAGTTCTCCGCGACGTCCACGGCGAACGTCGAGGACGTGATGTACCGCGCCAGCGAGATCGGTGCGAGGGCGGCCGCCGCCTGCTCCCGGTTGACGATCGCGAGGCCGGTGAACGCCTGCCCGACGAGCGCGGCGACGAACAGTCCCGCGAAGACCAGCGTGAGCCCGTTCTCGCGCAGGGCTGTGCGGAGGCGGGCGCTCTCCGTCCGGGTGCTCACCGGGTGCTCATCGGGGCTCACCGGTGCAGCAAGCCGACGACGACGAAGGACACCAGGGCGAGCGCGAGGAGGACGACGAGCAGCGTGAACAGGGTCCGCACGGTCAGCCTCCCGCCAGCACGCAGTCGGCGGGCATCCCGGGGCGGGTCACGCACACGGCACCGGTGATCCGCCAATCGTCCCCGTCCGTCGCCAGGAAGAACGTGCCGGCGTCGGCGGCGACGATCGCCTGGCCGACGAACACCTGCGTCCGCACGGGCGCACCACCGACGGCGCCTCCCACCGCATCGGCGACGTCCGGGGCCAGCACCGCCTGCGCGCACGGCTCGCCCGACTGCTGCTCGAGCTCGGCAGCCACGAGCGGTGCGAGCCAGGCGCACGCCGCGGAGCCGTCACCGTCGGACACCGCCGTCACGAACGCGTCGACCGCCCCGGTCGGGGCGGCCGTGCCCGGACCCGCACAGCCGCTGAGCAAGGCCCCGAGCGCGACAGTGGCCGCACCGACGCCCACGATCCCGCGCAGCCGTCCCATGCGTGCGACCGTAATGGCGTTCGGTTTGCTCCGCGCGCGCAGGTTGCGGGCGCACAGCAAGATGGGAGATCTCGGCCCGAGGAGCGGGCGTACCGGTCCGCACCGGGTCGTGCAGGACGGAGGCTCCCTGCCGTGACCATCACCGTGGGTACCTCGGGCTGGAGCTACGACCACTGGGACGGCGTGCTCTACCCGCACGGTCTGCCGGCCGCACGACGCCTGGAGACCTACACCGCCGAGTTCGCCACGGCCGAGCTCAACGCCAGCTTCTACCGATGGCCCCCGCCGGCGCGCTTCGCCCGGTGGCGGGATCGCCTGCCCCCCGGCTTCCTCCTGTCCGTCAAGGCCCCGCGCGGCCTGACCCACGCGCGGCGGCTCTACGGGCCAGAGGACTGGACCCAGCGCATCGCCGCTGGCTGGCACGAACTCGGCGAGCACCGGGCCGTCCTGCTCGTGCAGCTCGCCCCCACCCATGACCGCGACGACGAACGTCTCGACTACTTCCTGCGCCAGATGCCCCCCTGGATCCGGGTGGGCGTGGAGCTGCGCCACCCCAGCTGGCACGTCGAAGAGGTCTTCGCACTGCTCGCGCGGCATGGCGCCGCGTACTGCGTCATGAGCGGCGCCGGCCTGCCCTGCGTGCTGCGAGCCACCGCCCCGGTGGTGTATGTGCGATTGCACGGACCCGACCACGACCACCTGTATGGCGGCTCATACTCCGACGCCGACCTGGGCTGGTGGGCCGACCGGCTGCGGGAGTGGGACGCCGGCGGGCACGACGTGCTCGCCTACTTCAACAACGACGGCGGGGGGAACGCCGTCCGCAACGCGCGCACCCTGCGGCGCCACCTGGAAGGTTGAGCCCTCACGCGGCCACCGCGGGCCCATCGTCCCACCGTCGTGTTCGGGTTCACGTTGTGGCAGTTGGAGGGCAGCCCGCGGGTGCCGAAGGAGCACGAGCCGCGGGAGATGTTGACGCGGCGCGGGTTGGCGTCCGCCGCCTCGGACAGCCGGCGGGTCGGGTCCAACAGTTGCGGGGTAAGTAGGCCTGACCGTCCTCAGCGAGGATCGGCACCACCGGAGGCGCCTGCGTAGCACGGCGCGGCCGTCAATCGAGGCAGAACTCATTGCCCTCGGGATCGGACATGACGATGTGGCCCTGCCCCATGGGCGGAGCGGGCTCGTGGCGGCGGACCCGGGTCGCTCCCAGGGCGACCAGTCGCTCGCACTCAGCCTCCAGTGCCGCCATCCGCTCCGCCCCCTGCAGGCCGGGGGCCGCACGGACGTCGAGGTGCACCCGGTTCTTGGCGACTTTGTCCTCCGGCACCTGCTGGAAGAACAGCCGCGGACCGCGCCCCTCCGGGTCCTCCACCGCCGAGCGCGAGTTCTGCTGCTCCTCCGGTACACCCAGGCGTGCAAGGAACTCGTCCCAGGCGGCCAGTGGGTCGGCACCGTCGGGCAGGTCGACCCCGGGTGGGCCGGGGTGGACGTAGCCCAGGACGTCGCGCCAGAAGGAGGACAGCGCTCGCGGGTCATGGGCGTCGAAGGTGACCTGGACGTCACGGCTCATCGGGTTGCTCCTCTCGCACCTGGTCATCCACGACTCAGCCTGACACCGCCCCCCGGCAGCGGCGAGGGCACGGGGCGGGCATCCCTATCGAAGGGCCGCTCACCGTCGCCCAGCGGATGCAGCCAGCAGTGAGTCGTGCCTACCATGGCGGAAAGCGCCAGCGTCATGACCCGGCGTCATGACGACTGTCGCGACCCGGCTGAGGAGGCCCGATGACCGACGATGTGCGCCCCGCGCAGCAGCAGGACCCGCCCGGCCTGACCGCCCTGATGGACCCGGTCCCCGACCACGGCGAGCAGACCTACGTCGGCGCAGGTCGCCTCGAAGGCCGCCGCGCCTACATCACCGGCGGGGACTCCGGGATCGGTCGGGCGGTCGCGATCGCCTTCGCCCGCGAGGGCGCCGACGTCGCCATCGGCTACCTCCCGCAGGAGCAGCAGGACGCCGACGCGACCGCCAGGTGGGTCCGCGAGGCCGGCCACACCTGCGTGCTGGTGCCCGGCGACCTGCGCGACGAGCCGGCGGCACGGGAGTCCGTGCGCACCGCCGTCGCTGGACTTGGCGGCCTCGACCTGCTGGTCGTCAACGCCGGGTACCAGATGGCCCGCCGTGAGTCGTTCGCCGATGTGAGCAGCGAGGATCTGGACAGCGTGATGAAGACCAACTTGTACGCCCTGTTCTGGGTCGTTCAGGAGTCGTTGCCGCACCTGTCCGACGGATCCGCCATCGTCACCTGTTCCTCTATCCAGGCATACCAGCCGTCGGAGTCGTTGGTGGACTACGCCTCGACGAAGGCAGCGATCAACAACATCACGGTCAACCTCGCCGCCGAGCTCGGTCCCCGCGGGATCCGGGTGAACGCCGTCGCGCCCGGCCCGATCTGGACGCCGCTGCAGCCCGCGACCCAGCCGCCCGAGAAGGTGGCCACCTTCGGAGAGGACACCCCGCTCGGCCGGGCGGGACAACCCGCCGAGGTCGCCCACGCCTTCGTCTTCCTCGCCTCGCAGGTCACCGGCTCATACGTGTCGGGGACGGTGCTCGGCGTCACCGGCGGAAAGCCGGTCTTCTGACCGGTCGCCCCGCCGGGGGCGACCCGCGAGTGTGGAAGGAGAGCCAGCATGCCCACACGAGACCCTGGACCGTCGGTCAAGGACCCCGAGCTCTACGAGGCACTGCGCAAGGACGGGAACAGCAAGCAGAAGTCCGCCCGGATCGCCAACGCCGCAGCGGCGTCCAGCCGCTCGGCCGTCGGCGCCAAGGGCGGACGGTCCGAGCCGTACGAGGAGTGGAAAGTAGCCGACCTTCGCCACCGGGCCGCCGAGATCGGTGTACGCGGCCGCTCGTCGATGACCAAGGCGCAACTGGTCGACGCGCTGCGCTCGAGCTGACCGACTCAGGCGCCCACCGGCTTCGCGAAGTCGCCGGACGCCATTGGTGGGCTCCGCGCCGGAGGGCTCGGTTCCTGCGGCCGCTCCGGATGCCGACGTGCCCCCTCCGACAGAGACTGGAGGCAACCGAGAACGGGAGGTCGCGATGACGGACACCAACACAGTGAAGGATCCGGTCTGCGGGATGAGCCTCACCCCGATGACGGCCACGACGAGCACGGACCTGGACGGGCAGACGTACTACTTCTGTTCCGAGGACTGCTACCACACGTTCATAGCCAACCCGAAGACCTACATCGCAACGTGACGCGACAACGAGGAGGCCAGTCATGGCAGACAAGCTCGAGCACAAGGCCGAGGAGCTGGGGGGCAAGGCCAAGGAGAAGCTTGGCCAGGCCACCGATGACGAGGGTCTTGAGGCCGAAGGAAAGATGGAGTCCAGCAAGGCCGACCTCAAGCAGGCGGGCGACAAGGTGAAGGACGCCTTCAAGCGCTGACCCCTCCCGACGGTTGCGCTAGGTGCGGGTGCGTCGACCACCGGGTCGGTCCGCACCTGGTCCGCAACTTGCCGAGAACTGGGCCTCACCGATGAGAACTGTCGGAAGACAACTCCGCAGGTGGGACCCGCTTTCGGCCCTCTGACCAGGGACCCCATCCCCTACCACAAGCGACTTTTAATCCGCGGGTTGTGGGTTCGAGTCCCACGGGGCCCACCGGTGTTTGTGCAGGTCAGCAACTTAGAGCCCTTCGGGCTCGCCGTGGCTCGCGAAGATTCCG
>JAENWO010000484.1 GCA_016649925.1 Actinomycetales bacterium | reverse complement strand
CGGAGTCTCGACCGTTGAGGTAGAGCAGCACGGTGTTGGAGACCGCGATGAGCGGAACCGCGAAGAGCGCCCCGACGATGCCACCGACGATGGTCCCGGCAGCGACCGCCAGCAGCACCGCCACCGGGTGCAGGCTGAGCGCCTTGCTCATCAGGATCGGCTGCAGGAGGTTGCTCTCGATCTGCTGCACGGCGAGGACCACGAGAAGCATCAAGCCGGCGCGCAGCACGCCCTGGTCCACGAGGGCGACGGCGATGGCGATGGACCCGGTGGTGATGGCGCCGATGATCGGGATGAACGAGCCGATGAAGACCAGCACACCCAGCGGGAGGGCGAGCGGGACGCCGAGGAGCCAGGCGCCCAGGCCGATGCCGACACCGTCGATGAACGCCACCATGATCTGGGTCCGGGCGTAGGTGCCGAGGCTCATCCAGCCGCGGAGGCCGGCGCCGTCGATCTTCTCGCGAGCGCTCTTGGGGAAGAGCCCCACCACCCAGCTCCAGATGACGCGTCCATCCTTGAGGAAGAAGAACAGGCAGAAGAGCGCGATGAGGGCGCCCGCGACGATGTGACCCACGGAGGTGGTGACCGACAGCGCCCCGGTGAGGATGCGGTCCGCGTTCGCCTGGAGCTGCTCACGAATCTGTCCGACCCATTGGTCGATGGTCACCGGGCTGAGTCCGAGCGGTCCGGTGCTGAGCCAGCCGAGGCCCTCTTCCAAACCGACGAAGGCGCGCGCACCCAGGTCCGAGATCCCGCTCGCGATGGAGGTGCCGGCGAGCGTGAGCAGGCCGCCGACGGCCGCGAGGGCGACGATCAGAGTCGCGACGACGGCCAGCGCGCGGGGGAACCGGAGCTTGCCCTGCATCCAGACCACTCCGGGCATGAGGAGCGAGGCGACCAGCACTGCGACCATGATGGGCACGACGACGGTCTTGAGCTGGATGAGGACGACGATCGCGACGGCGATGGCCGCCACGATGATGAGCAGGCGCCAGGACCAGTCCGCTATCGCCCGCACCGACGGCGGGACCGGGTTGGACGGGACCGGGGAACGCACCCCTTCCGCAGCGGTTGACACTTGGGCGTCCACCACCGCAAGCTCTCGTGAACCCGGATCCTGCTGCGGCCGCCGCGTGAACCAGCCCATGCGTGTGCACACCCTCCTCGAAGACTGCGCCCAGCCTAGACGGGGCGTCGCGGGAACACCCATCGGCGCGACCGTGTTCTCCCCTACGCGCCCGCGTCGACGTGGGCGAAGATTCGGGAGAGAAGACACCATGATCTTCGGACTGCGTATGAAGTCGACGATGGTCACGCCGCAGGACGCCCTGGGCGGACGTGATGAGCCGACCTTCGCCGTGCCCACGACGCACACCGTGCTCGGCACGCCGCTCCAGGGACCCTGGCCGGAGGGCACCCGCACCGTGATGATCGGGATGGGGTGCTTCTGGGGGGCGGAGCGGATCTTCTGGCGCCTCCCCGGCGTGGTGACCACCGCCGTCGGCTATCAGGGCGGCTACACCCCGAACCCGAGTTACGAGGAGGTGTGCACCGGCCGCACCGGGCACACGGAGGCGGTGCTCGTCGCATACGACCCGGCGAAGACGTCTCTCGAGCTGCTGCTCAAGGCGTTCTGGGAGAACCACGACCCGACGCAGGGCTTCGGCCAGGGCAACGACGTCGGCACCCAGTACCGCTCGGTCATCTACTGGACCTCACCGGACCAGGAGGCGGTGGTGCGGGCGAGCCGGGACGCGTTCAACACGGTGGTGCGTGCGCACGGCTACGGCGACATCACCACGGAGCTGCGGCCCGCCGCGGACGCCGGCACGTTCTACTACGCAGAGGGCAACCACCAGCAGTACCTCGACAAGAACCCGGGCGGTTACTGCAACCACGGCCCGAACGGGATGACGTGCCCCGTCGGGATCGTGCGCCAGGACCAGCTGCCGGCGCAGCAGGACATCCTGCCGCCGAGCTGAACAGGTCTCGACGAGCGGGACGAGCCGTTCCCCCGCGGCCGGGCGTTCCACGGCGCTCCAGCCATCGGCGGGCATGATCGGGCGGATCACTCCACGATCTGGCGGATCACTCCCGGCGGCGTGCTCGGGCGTTCCCCCGGACCTGGCTCGAGCGGCAGCACGACCGGGACGCCGTCCACGGCGCCGACAGCGCCGACACCGGTGCGGTAGTGCACCTCGAGGATCGTGGGCCGGTAGGGTCGACGGCCGTGTTCACCGTAGCCGAACCGGATCCGGCCGCCGTCGCGCTCCACGACGAAGACCCGTTCGTCGGGTCCTGCTGTGGCGAGGTCGTCCACCTGGCGCCGGGTGGTCCTCCCCGCGCCCTCGAGGACCGTCACCTCGAGGACCGTCACCTCGAGGACCGTCACCTCGAGGACCGTCACCTCGACGCCCGTCGCCCGGCTCCGGCCCTCGG
>JAENWO010000567.1 GCA_016649925.1 Actinomycetales bacterium | reverse complement strand
TGCCGTTGACCGCGGTCGACGCGACCATGAGGCAGATGCGCACCATCTTCACGCTGGTGGGCGCCGCCGTCGTGGCTATCGCGGGTGTCCTCGGTTACTTCGCCGTCAAGCGCTCCCTGCGCGGCCTGCGCGACATCGAGAGCACGGCCGCCGCGGTGGCCGCCGGGGACCTGAGCCAGCGGGCGCCCGACGCACCCACGTCAACCGAGGTCGGCCGGCTGGGGTCCTCCTTCAACGCGATGGTGGCGAACCTCGAGGAGGCGTTCGCGGCTCGGGCCGCGTCGGAGGAGCGGATGCGGCGGTTCGTCTCCGACGCGTCGCACGAGCTGCGCACGCCGCTCGCCTCCATCCGTGGCTACGGCGAGCTGTACCGGATGGGCGCCGTGCCCCAGGCGGACGTCGGCACCACGATGGCCCGGATCGAGAGCGAGTCGATCCGGATGGGGTCCCTCGTCAACGACCTGCTCACCCTCGCCCGCCTGGACGGGGGGCGCGAGCTGCGCGTGGTCCCGGTAGACCTCACCGCGATCGCGTCCGACGCCGTAGGTGATGTGCGCGCCCTGGACCCCAGCCGTCCGGCGCAGCTGCTCGCGGACGCCCCCGTGTTGGTCGACGGCGACGCGGACCGGCTGCGTCAGGTGGTCACCAACCTCATCGGCAACGCCGTCCAGCACACTCCGACCGGCACGCCGGTGGAGGTGGCCGTGCACGCCGCGGCGGACGGCGCGGCGGTCCTGGAGGTCCGGGACCACGGCCCGGGGATCGCGCCGGCGAACGCGGAGCGCGTGTTCGAGAGGTTCTACCGGCCCGACTCCTCCCGGGCGCGCATCTCCGGCGGCTCCGGGCTGGGCCTGGCGATCGTCGCGACGATCGTCGCGGCGCACGGCGGCACCGTGCGGCACGAGCCCACACCCGGCGGCGGGGCGACCATGGTGGTGCGGCTCCCGCTGCGCGTCAGCGCCTGACGCTCGCCGCCCGGACGTCGGACTCCCCGGCGTGGGCCTCGGGGGTGAGGTGAACCGCCGCCGGGTCCACGCGAGCCCACACGGGCGCACCCGGCTGCAGCCACTCCCTGCTCGCGGCGGCGGGCTCGAGGTCGGCGAGCAGCTCCGGGGTGCCGGCCAGTCGCACCCGCACCCCACCCGTGGCCGGTTCGAGCCAGAGGACCCGGGCGGGCCACACGTTCGCCCCCGCGGGCCGTTCGCCATGGAGCTCGACGGCGGAGGGCCGGAAGCGTACGAGGCACGCCTCGCCGTCGGGTCCCCGATCCGAGTCCGAGCGGAGCGCGCCGACGGCGGTCCGCACGACGGGGCCGTCGACCGTCCCCGGAAGCAGGTTCACGCCCACCAGTGCGGCGGTGAAGGCCGTGCGAGGGGCCGCGAACACCTCCGCGCACGGTCCCTGCTCGACGATCCGGCCCGCACGCATGACGGCGACCCGGTCGGCCAGGACGACGGCGTCGAGCACATCGTGGGAGACCACGACGGCCGTCGTGGCCGTGGCTCGCAGCTGCTCGGCGAGGAGCTGGCGGATCTGGGGGGCGGCGGTCGCGTCCAACGCGGCCAGCGGCTCGTCGAGCAGCAGCACGGCGGGTTCGGCGGCGAGGGCGCGGGCGATCGCCACGCGCTGCTGCTGACCGCCGGA
>JAENWO010000145.1 GCA_016649925.1 Actinomycetales bacterium | reverse complement strand
GTCGCCAATCGGGGTGTCGTGACTCGGGGCGTCGTGACTCGGGGCGTCGCCGGTCGGGGCGACGTGACTCGGGGCGTCGCCGGTCGGGGCGACGACGATGGCCTCGTCAGCGGCGGCGGCGGCGGCCAT
Source organism: Actinomycetales bacterium (assembly GCA_016649925.1). Classification (GTDB taxonomy): domain Bacteria; phylum Actinomycetota; class Actinomycetes; order Actinomycetales; family Beutenbergiaceae; genus JAENWO01. Next base: position 6,407 of record JAENWO010000145.1, on the reverse strand, counting down.
GTCCGCCCGAGCCTCCTCGTCCGCCCGAGCCTCCTCGCCCGCCCGAGCCTCCTCGTCCGCCCGCACGTTCACCCTACGCAGGTGCTTGGAGAAGGAGCGGAACAGCAGCCAGCACACGAGTGCCAGGGCGAAGAAGACGAGGAACCCGCCCAGACCCGGGGACACGATCGCCGGGTCGAGCTGCGGTACGTCGGCCAGCACGCGGAAGATGCTCACGATGCCTCCCGGATGCCGGCGAAGAGATCATTTTCGGGCAGGTCGGTGGGCACGCGTGAGCGGGCGAGCTCGAACTCCTCCACCGTCCACACCCCACGCTCCAAGTCGCGGGGGACCGCGAAGAAGAACCCGTCCGGGTCGATCTGGGTGGCGTGCGCGAGGAGGGCGCGGTCGCGGTGACCGAAGTAGTCTGCACACTCGATCCGGGTGGTGACCTCCCGCACGGGCGCGTCGCCCCAGCGATCCTCCCAGCCGTCGAACGGTGACTCCAGGTCGCGGGCGAGGATCGCTTCGTGCACCGCGTGGATCCGGGAGACGGAGAAGCCGTGGTCGTAGTAGAGCTTGGAGACCTCCCAGGCGGCACCGGCGTGCGGGAAGGCGTCCGGGTCGGCCGCAGCGTCGAATGCAGCGACCGAGATCCGGTGGCACATGATGTGGTCCGGGTGTTGGTACCCGCCGTTCTCGTTGTACGTCGTCATGACGTGCGGACGGAAGTCCCGCACCACCCGCACCAGGGCCTCGGTCGCCACCTCGATCGACTCCAGGGCGAAGCAGCCGGGGGGCAGCGGCGGCAGTGGTTCCCCCTCCGGCAGACCGGAGTCGACGAAACCGAGCCACTGGTGGGACACCCCGAGGGCAGCCACGGCCGCCGCCATCTCCCGACGGCGGAACCCGGGCATGTCACGCACCACCTCGGGGTCGTGCTCGAGCTTCGGGTTGAGGATGTCGCCGCGCTCGCCTCCGGTGCACGTGACCACGAGGACCTCGACACCCTCGTCGGCGTAGCGGGCCATCGTCGCCGCGCCCTTGCTCGACTCGTCGTCCGGGTGGGCGTGCACGGCCATGAGCCGCAGCGGCTGGGAAGCCACGGTGATCCTTCGGTTGAGGGGTGGGACAATGGTGGACCATGCGCGGGGAGCACACACGCACCGCACATCATTCCACCCTAAGGATGGCATGTGACGCAGGCATCATCCCCCGCGCCGGGACCGACCGCAGGAGCGCCCCAACGGGAGGCTGACGGCGAGCTGCTGGCGCGCCGGTACGGCGAGCAGCCCAGTCCCGAACAGCGTCGACGGACCAGGGTGGTCGTGGCGAGCGTCAGCGCCGTCCTGGGGCTCGCCGTCGTCGTCTGGCTGAGCCTCGGGCTGTTGCGGCCGGGGGTGGAGGCGCGGGACGTCGGCTTCACGGTGCACGACGAGACGAGCATCGAGGTGGTCTTCGACGTCACGATGGCGCCGGGGGCGACCGCGACCTGCACCATCGAGGCGCTCAACACGGCCTTCGGCCAGATCGGACTGCTCGACGTCGAGGTGGGCCCGAGCCAGAGCGACACGGTGCGGGTCACGGTCGACGTCGCGACCACGGAACTGGCGACCACCGGCGTCGTGCGGGACTGCGTCCTGGCGGGTTGAACCTCACCACGACCAGTTATCGGTCACGAACTGCGCCCAGCCCGCCTCGTCGACGACGGGTTCACCGAGTGCGGCCGAGGCCTGCACCAGGTCGCTCCCGTCGGCGTAGGCGCGCTCCACGAGGGCGCAGGGCGGGATCCCGATCAAGACGGCGTTGGAGTAGACGGTCCCGAGAGTAGATGGGCGCACTCGCTCGTTGCTGCGGAGTCGAAGTCGGACTCCGCCGGGAACCGTCCCGTGTGCCGGACCGCTGAGCGCACGCTCTGAGGCGCACGACGCGGAACTCGGCCTCGAGGTCGGCACGGACGCCCACCTCACCGAGCCCTTCCGGCCGCGCGAGCTGCGCGAGCTGCGCGAGCTGCGCGAGAGCATCGAGCAGGTCATGGCCGGCGGGACCGACCGTTCCCGACCGGGGCAAACCGCGTCACGCGGGGCCCTTCAGCTCCAGATAGTCGGTTCGCAGGATCCTGACGGTGTCGGAACCGACCTGCTCGAGCAGCGGCAGCATGGCCAGGGACGCGGTCACCGTGGCGGTCAGTAGAGCGACGTCGCGCCAGATCTCCCGGCCGAACCGGCCGAAGATCCCGGGCGTGATGAACAGGACGAACGCGGAGCCGCCGTAGAAGGCGGCCGCCACCATGACGATGCTCTTGACCACTCTTCCCCCGAAGTGCACGACCTGCGGGGCCGTGAGCTGTCCGTCAGTCTCAGCCGAACGTTGACTGCACCCACTCGGCCCAGCCGGCCTCGTCGATCGGGGTGTCCCCGATCTCCAGGGCCGCATCCGGCAGGTCGTCACCGGTCTCCAGGGCCACGTCGGCGAGCTCGTACACGTCGATGCCGAGGCTGTCGGCAAAGGCGTACACGGCCGAGCTCAGGGAGTACGCGCAGTCCACGGTCTCCACCGCGACGAAGTCCTCCTGCGTCGGGAAGTCGCCGTCGAACTGGGAGTCCACGCAGCCGCGCAGGGTCCGACCGGTCAGGCTGTACCGGCTCGCGAACCTCCCGTCGCTTTGGAAGAGCGACTCGTTGTACGTGGCCCAGCCCTCCATCACGGGGGAACCGGGGTATCCCGCGCGCGGCACGTTGGTGGTGTGGATCGCGTGGATGAACTCGTGCGTGATGGTGTCTTGCGTGTCGGCGAGGCCGTACAGCAGACCGTTGGGACCGATGGTCAGGACCCCGCCCGCCGTGGTGTCGTACCCGCCGGTGGCGATGTCCGGCGCGATGCCCGGCGAGGCGAAGGGGCGCGACTGCGGGAACATCGTCCCCGCACGGTCCGACACCCAGCCCTGGTTCTGAGCGCCCTCGAGGAACCATTGGTTGAAGCGGCTGGCATCCTCGGTGACGAACGTGAGGAAGCGCTGGGCGTTCGCGACGCCGGTCTCGTCCTCGTACGTGCTGATCACCCAGGCGGCGCTCTCCTCGACGACGCCGGCAACCGAGTCGACAAGCGCCTTCTCGTCGGCGTACCCCGCCATCACGGCGTGCTCGCTGATGACCGCGTACAGGGGCGCGAGGTCCCAGGGTGCGCTCGTGCTACGGGGCGCCCACCCGGTGAGGACGCCGCTCTCGCCGTCGTCCGTGACGTGGATCGTGGCGACGTAGAAGTTGCTCGGCGCGTAGCTCTTACCGGCGTCGGGGTGGTCGCTGTCGGCGGGGATCGCAGGTGAGCCCGCGGTCACCGCGCCGAGCGTGACGGCCTGCTCTACGCTGTCGGCCGAGTACGCGTGGTCCTGGTTCGGCACCAAGGAGAACGCTCCCTCGGTCCACCCGAGAACCTCCATGTTGTCCCACCACAGGTTGAGCGGGGCGAGGGCGTCACCGTCGACGTACCGGAAGAAGGTCTCGCGGTCGGTGTTGGCCAGCGCAGTGTTCAGCTGCTCGACGAGGTAGGTGCCGGTGAACTGCCCGTCCGCGGAGGTGTTCGGCTGGCCGCGGTCGTCCGCGGTCGGCGCTGCGGTGGGCTGCGCGGTCGGTCCGGGGCCCGGTGTCGGGATCGGGCCGCCGTCGCGCAGCGCAGCGAGCCCCCACACGGCGACGACCGCCACGACGAGGAGCGAGCCGAGGACCCACATCCACGCCGGGACACGGCTCCTGCCCGGGCCGGTGGGCTGAGGGAAAGACGGCGCCGGGTAGGCCGGCATCTGCTGGTAGCTGTAACCGTACGGACCCGGCCGCGCCTGAGCATAGGGGCCGGGCTGATGAGGGAGATGCCCCTGCTGACCCGCGTGCTGGTGCGCCGGGAACTGCAACTGCTGCGGCTGTTGACCCTGCGGGGCGTACTGACCCTGCGGGGCGTACTGACCCTGCGCAGGGAATGGCGGCTGCTGGGGCTGCGCAGGGAATGGCGGCTGCTGGGGCTGCGCAGGGAATGGCGGCTGCTGGGGCTGCTGAGGGAACTGCCCCTGCTGCCCCTGCTGACCGGACGGCGGCGGTCCTGCACCTTGCTGCTCGGGCCACTGCCCGTGCGGCGGAACCGGTCCGGTCATTGCAAGAAGCCCCCACACTCATGCCTCGTCGGCCGTCACCCGGGACCGGGGTCCGATCCCACCCGCAGAGTACCGTGCCGCCTCGGTCCGTTCTGGACGTTGCGGGGGAACCCGCGAGCACGCGTCGGTGTGCCGGGGGCGTGCCGCGCCGTCGAGGACCGGGTCCCTGCACGGTGTCGCCGAACCCGACGCCCGGGCGATTCTGTTCGCTTCCTGCCGTATCCGTTGGTATTCTTGACGCTTCCACCGCCCCGGAGCGGTGCTTGTCGGTAGCCAGCCCGGGTGTCGGAACCTCGCACACCCGCGCCGCGCTCGTCGATGAGAGCGCTTGGGGTCCAATGACGTCAGATGAAGGAGGGACCGTGTCCGAAACCACGTGGCTCACGCAGGACAGTTACGACCGTCTCAAGGCCGAGTACGACCACCTCGTGGTTGAGGGACGGACCGAGATCGCCGACAAGATCGAGTCCGCACGCGACGAGGGTGACCTCAAGGAGAACGGCGGCTACCACGCGGCGCGCGAGGAGCAGGCGAAGCAGGAGGCCCGCATCCGCCAGCTCGAGGAGCTGCTGCGCAGCGCCCAGGTGGGCGAGGCTCCGGCGGACGACGGCGTCGTCGAGCCCGGCATGGTCGTCTCCGCCACCGTGGGTGGGGAGAAGATGCACTTCCTGCTCGGCTCCCGCGAGGTGGCCGGCGACACCGACCTCGACGTCTATTCGGCCAGTTCCCCCCTCGGTGCGGCGATCCTTGGCCACAAGGCCGGCGATTCCGTCGAGTACAAGACTCCGAACGGCACGTCCGTGAAGGTCAAGGTCACGAAGGCGAAGCCCTTCTCCGGCTGACACCCGCTCGCGCGTTCTGCCCGTCGGACCCTGAAGGTCAGGCGGGCAGAACCGTGTAACCGCCGTGATCGAGCGTGCGCAGCACGCTGCTGCAGTGCTCGGCACCCTTGGTCTCGCACTCGACGGCGATGTCGACCTCGTCCACAGCCAGATCTGCGGCGGTGCGCACGTGGGCGACGGTGAGCACGTTCGCCCCCATCGCGGCCAGGTCGCGCAGCAGACCAGCCAGCGCACCCGGGGTGTCCCGGACCCGCACCTTCACCTGGAGGTAACGCCCCGCGGCAACCATGCCGTGCTGGAGCACCCGCATGAGCACGAGCGGGTCGATGTTCCCGCCGGACAGGATCACGACGATCGGACCCGCGAACGTCCCGGGTCGCGTCAGCAGATCCGCGACACCAGCGGCGCCGGACGGCTCCACGACAAGCTTCGCCCGCTCTGCCAACAGCAGCAGCGCCTGGGAGAGCGCCTCCTCGGTGACCGTCTCGACGCGGTGCACCTCGTGCGCGATGATGTCCATCGGCACCTGGCCGGGGCAGCCGATCGCGATGCCGTCCGCCATCGTGGACATCGATGTCAGGGCCACCGGATGGCCCGCCGCGAGAGAGGCGGGGTAGGCCGCGGCGCCCTCCGCCTGCACCCCGATCACCTCGACCTGCGTGCCGATCTGGGCGTGTAGGGCCGTCGCGACACCGGCGAGCAGACCACCGCCGCCGGTGGGCACCAGGACGGTGCGGACATCGGGGACCTGCTCGGCAATCTCGAGCCCGATCGTGGCCTGCCCGGTGACGATGTCGACATGGTCGAAGGGGTGGATGAGCACCCGACCGGTGCGCTCGGCCTCGGCCCGCGCCTCGACGAGGGCCTCCTCGACGCTCGTGCCGTGCAGCCGCACCTGCGCGCCGTACCCACGCGTGGCCGCGACCTTCGGCAGCGCCGCACCGATCGGCATGTACACGATCGAGTCGATGCCGAGCAGTCGTGCCGCGAGCGCCACCCCCTGGGCATGGTTGCCGGCACTGGCCGCGACGACACCGGCCGCCTTCTGTTCGGCCGTCAGCCGCGACATCCTGATGTAGGCACCGCGGATCTTGAACGAACCGCCGGTCTGGAGGTTCTCGCACTTGAGCCAGACGTCCGTCCCGGCGATCGCGCTGAGCGCTCCGCTGTACTCCACGGGCGTGCGCTGCACGACTCCTCGGAGCTCACCTGCCGCCACCCGGATCGCCTCGATGTCGAAGGTCATGCACGCACCCTCCCCCGGATCGTGAGATCCAGCATGCGCCGTTGGGTCGAGGAGCCGGAGTCTCGACCGTTGAGGTAGAGCAGCACGGTGTTGGAGACCGCGATGAGCGGAACCGCGAAGAGCGCCCCGACGATGCCACCGACGATGGTCCCGGCAGCGACCGCCAGCAGCACCGCCACCGGGTGCAGGCTGAGCG
>JAENWO010000467.1 GCA_016649925.1 Actinomycetales bacterium | reverse complement strand
CTACCGGCGGACCGACCGACCGGGCAGCTGGCACACCCAGTGGTCGACCGACCGCACGGAGGTCGAGGTGTGACGGTCGGGGCGGCAGGGGTCACCCCGAACGGCCTGCGGTTTCAACCGGTCCTGATGGGTGCCGACATCGGCATCTACGCGCTGGCCCGCTCCTTCCATGAGGAGTACGGGGTGCGTTCGATCGTGGTGAGCCTGACCGTGACGGGTCCTGTTGCGGACTCCATGATCATCGAGAACGTCGTGCTGGGCGCGGACGCGACAGCTGAGCAGATGGTCGAGGCCCTGCTGGAGGTCGCCCGGCGGTTCGCGGGTCCGGAAGCCCCCACTCTGCTGCTGCTGGCGAACACCGACTGGCTCGTCCGGTTCCTGGTCGACAACCGCGCGGTTCTTGAGCAGAGCTACATCGTGCCGTTCTTGGACGCCGCACTGCTGAGGCAGCTGGCCGACAAGGCAAGGTTCGCCGAGCTGTGCGGCGAGCTGGGCATCAGCGTTCCGCGCACCGTGGTTCAGGACTTCGCGAGCGCCGGTGACGGCGGGTGGCGGCCGGAGCCCGTCGACCTGCCGTTCCCGGTGATCGCCAAGGCCGCTGACAGCGCCGACTACGAGCGCCTGCACTTCGCGGGCAAGAAGAAGGTCTACGAGATCGAGGACGAGGTCGGCCTCGCCGAGCTGTACGCGCGGTTGATCGCCGGCGGGTTCAGCGGGCGCTTCGTGATCCAGGAGATGGTCCCCGGCGACGACACCCAGATGCGCAGCGTGACCTGCTACGTGGACACGCGAGGAGTCGTTACCCTGTCCTGCTGTGCCCATGTGCTGCTCGAGGAGCACACGCCAAGTGGCCTGGGAAACCCCGCCGCCATGATCACCGGGCGCTGGGACGGCATGCTCGGTCAGGCGCACCGGCTGCTGACTGCTACCGGCTACACGGGTTTCGCGAACTTTGACGTGAAGGTCGATCCGCGCGACGGCACGGCGCAGTTCTTCGAGGTCAATCCGCGGATCGGGCGGAACAACTACTACGTCACCGCCGCCGGCGCCAACCCGGTCCGGTTCCTCGTGGAGGACCGTGTCGACGGAACGGCGATCGAGCCGGTGGTCGTGGAGCGGGAGATCCTGTACTCGATCGTGCCGTTCCGTTTGTTGCGCCGATACGTCCTGGATCGGGACCTGGCGGCGACAGTCAACGCCCTGATCCGGCGTGGTGCGACGGCACACCCGTTGCGGTACCGGGCCGATCGTCGATGGCGGCGCCAGCTGTATGTCGCGCTGGCCGGCGTGAACCAGGTGCGCAAGTTCCGCACGTACTACCCAGAGGTCACCCGCACCGGTCTGTGAGGTTCGGGCGGGTGGGCGATCGTCGACACGACGTGACTTGGTGCCGGTCGCTGGTGGGTTTCAGCCGAGCTGGTTGGTGCCCGTGTACAGGTGCAGCACCGGGACCTTGAGCTCCTCACGGGCACGCGAGGCCCAGTCCCGGTGGAAGGTGTCCTCGAGCGCGTGCGGAAGGGTGACAACGACGATCTCGCTGACCTCGGTGTCCGCCACGACGGCGCGCAGCGCCGGGAGGGGGTCGTCCGCGACCACGACGCCGTCCGCGGTCGCGCCCGTCGCCGTGAAGGCAGCGACGTTCACCTCGAGCTGCTCGTGAGCGGTGAGCTCGGCGCGCACCGGCTCCGCCTCCCGCCCGAGCGCTGCGTCGAGCGCCGCGCGGAGCTCGCCGAGGCTGAGGTGGTCGACCAGCGAGGCAAGCATGTTCTGCTCGGTGTCGGCCGGGACGAGCACATGGAAGCTGACGTCGCGGTCGACGTACAGGTCCGTGATGTGCTCGACGTCCGCGTCGGTCAGGGTGTCCTCGGTCAGCACGACGATGATCTCGCTCACGGGACGAGCCTAGTGGGCGGCTCCAGGCTCGCGGAGCAGCCACCGTCCGAGCAGGACGCCGTCCGCGTGCAGCAGGTGAGCCAGTCGCGCCTGGCGCGCGGGGAGCAGCCAGTCGGTCCCGGCGAGCACCCGCATCACCGGACCACCGACCAGCTGAGGGCTCCAGGTCAGGCACAGCTCGTCTACGACGTCCGCTGCCACCAGCTCGCCCAGCAGGTGCGGACCGCCCTCGGTCAGGATCCCGGGCAGGCCGACAGCCACCAGGGTGGACACCGCGACCGCGACGTCGACAGGGCCGTTCGACACGTGCAGGCGCTCCGGCGGCAGGTGCCGCTGCAGGCGGTCCAGGTGTGCGGCGTCATCGGTGGTGAACACCCACGGTGGCGGCCCGTCGGTCAGGGTCGCCACGGGGATGTCGCCGCTGGCCGTGAGCACCGCGAGCGCGGGGTGGTCGGGCTGGCCCCGCCGGCGCCGGGCCGCCAGGAGGGGCTCCGGCGTCCGCGGTGCCCGGTAGCCCTCGGCGCGCACGGTGCCGGCACCCACCAGCACGACGTCCGCCAGCGCCCGCAGGGTGCGGAACACCCGCAGGTCGGCTGGGTCGTTGATGGAGCCCGACCGGTGGTCGGCGCCGGTGGCGGCGCCGTCGAGCGTGGCGATCATGTTGGCGCGCAGCCAGGGCGTGCGGGGCT
>JAENWO010000342.1 GCA_016649925.1 Actinomycetales bacterium | reverse complement strand
ATCGAGGCGCCTCCCCCGACTCCCGTCGGCGGGAGCCGGCTCGGCCGAGTCGCTGCTGTTGCGGCCGAGTCGCTGCTGTTGCGGCCGGGTCGCTGCTGTTGCGGCCGGGTCGGTGGCGGGTCCGGCCGAGTCGGTGGCGGGTCCGGAAGGACTTCCTCGAGATTCTCCACAGGCACACCGAGCTGCCGCGCAGCCCACAACGGACGCGCTCGGGTGCGCGAGGTCGTCGGCAGCCGGGTTGGGTGGCTGCCATGACGGGTGGTGGGTCGGGTGCGGTGGGTGTCGTCGCGATCGTGCTCGCTGCGGGATTGGCTCTCGCGGCGCCGACAGCGCATCCGGAGCTGACTGCCGGAACGGGGCCGACCACCACGACGACGCAGGAGGAGGCTGCTGCCGACGCCTCCGACTCGCGGGCGGTCGGTCGCACTGGCACGACGAGTACTACGGGCACGACGAGTACTACGGGAACGACGGGCACGGCGGACACCACCACCGGCGCCTACCGCTGGCCGCTCAGCCCGGAGCCGGAGGTGCTGGGCGTGTTCCGGGCGCCGGGCGCCGTTTGGGGCCCTGGGCACCGCGGTGTGGATCTGGCAGCCGTCGAGGGGGCCGAGATTCTCGCTGCCGCCGACGGCGTGGTCGCGTTCGCCGGCCGCGTGGTGGACCGCTCGGTGGTCTCGATCGACCATCCCGACGGCCTTCGCACCACGTACGAACCCGTCTCCCCCACGGTCCGGGCCGGTCAGAGCGTCCGGGCCGGCGAGGTGATCGGCCACGTCGCCGCTGGGGACGCTGGGCCACACTGTGCTCCCGCGTGGTGCCTGCACTGGGGCGCGCGCGTGGGCCGTGATGCCTATGTCGACCCGCTCACTCTCCTGGACGAGGCGCCGGTCATCCGGCTTTACCCGATGAGCGGCCGGCCGGCTACGGGTTTCCCGACACGAGGGCCGCCGCGAACGGGGCGGTGAGCGTGCCGTCCGCGTCGATGAGGTCGACCAGCTCCATCAGGATGGCCCGGGCGGCGCGGTCCCGAGCGTCGGGAACCACGTCGGACAGGGCTGCGCCCCACGGGACGGCGGAGAGCTGGGCGGGGATGAAGTCGACGGCATCTGGGAGCGAGATGTCGACGACGATGTCGTCCACCTCGATGTCGTGCAGACCCGCGGAGCGGAAAGCACGGCGGACCTGCTCGGGGTCGCATCCGAACTGCCGGTGCAGCGGCGCGAGCGCCCCCTCACCCGCGATCGACTGCAACGCGCGACGGCACGCGTCGAAGTACGGGGAGCGTGCGACCGGCAGCCAGACGGTCGCGGCGACGCACCCGTCCGCGCGCACGACGCGGGCGGCCTCGTGCACGGCCTGCTGCAGGTCGGTGACGAACTGCGGACCCTGCCGCACGTCAGTGACGAACTGCGGACCCTGCTGGAGGACGACGGCGTCGAACGTCTCGCGCGGGAACGGCAGCGCCTCAGCGGAGCCCTCGACCCACTCGATGGCGTTGCCGGCACCGTGGACGGCAGCGACCTCGAGCATCGTCGGGTTCACGTCGAGGCCGACCACACGGCCCATGGGGCCGACCCTCTCGGTGGCCGCCCGGGCGGCGAACCCGGTGCCGCACGCGACGACCAGCACCGCGCTGCCGGTGCGCACGCGGCTCGCGGCGAGCAGCGCGGAGACGAACGGCGCCATGATGGGTGCGGCGGTTCGCTCGTAGCGTTCCGCCGCGCTCCGGGTGAGCTGGAAACCTGGCTCCTTCGCCATGGTTCGCAGCGTACGCCGAGGATCGGTGGAGTCGCTCTCGTAATCCTCAGGCACGGGGGTGCGCCTGCTGGAAGGATGCCCGCAGCCGCTCGGCGGAGATGTGCGTGTACCGCTGCGTGGTGGCCAACGAGGCGTGCCCGAGGACCTCCTGCACGGAGCGAAGGTCCGATCCGCCATCGAGGAGGTGGGTCGCCGCCGAGTGCCGCAGCCCGTGCGGCGCGAGGTCGCGCACTCCCGCGGCAGCCGTCAACGCGTGGACCGTGTCACGGACCTGGCGGGTGCCCAGCCGACCCCCACGGTGGCCGAGAAAGAGCGCCGCCGGGGTCGTGGGTCCGACGAGCTGCGACCGCACCTGGAGCCAGGTCTCCAGGGCGCGAGCGGCCGGGATGCCGAACGGGACCATCCGCTCCTTGTTGCCCTTGCCCAGGACCCGGACGAGTCGTTCGCGCAGGTCGAGGTCGCCGAGGTCGGTCCCGACGAGCTCGGCCACCCGGAGCCCCGAGGCGTAGAGCAGCTCGAGCGCGGCCCAGTCCCGCACGTGGGAGGGGTCGGCGTCGTCGGCCCTGGTGCGGGCGACGTCGAGCAGCTCGCCCGCCTCGTCGACGCCGAGCACCGTCGGCATCACGGAGTCCGGGCGCGGTGAGAGGAGCCGTATCCCGGGGTCGGACGCGATGCGTCCCGTGCGAGCGGCCCAGGCCGTGAACGTGCGGGCTGCGGCCGCCCGTCTGGCCAGCGTGGAGCGGGAGAGCCCTCGCCGGGACTGGGCAGCGAGCCACGAGCGCAGGGCGGTGAGGTCGAGCGCACCCAGCGGCGTCGGCGCGTCCCCGTCCAAGGGCGGGACCTCGTCGAGCAGGGCGACGACGTCGCCGCGGTACGCGCGGACGGTATGCGCGGACAGCCCCCGCTGGGCATCGAGGTGCGCGCAGAACGCGTCGAGGAGCCCGACGTCACCTCCTCGCTCCGCCACCCGGTGCGGTCCGGGGCGGCCATGCTGCGCACGGGAGGCTGCCATGTGTTCACCCTGCCACGCGGTGCCGGCTCGACCCCGGGCGGACACGCCTCCAGTTCCCTCCTCTGCCCTCGCTGGGAGCGGTAGTTCATCGTCGAATGAGAATGAGCACCCGGGTCAGCTCCCACCCTTCGGTCCTGACGTCGGCGACCGGCGCCAGGTCGTGCCGTTGCGGCTGACCCGAGCGCCGAGCTCCAGGAAGCCGAGCGCCGAACGCACCTCACCCGGGCTCAGTCCGCTGCTTCGCGCCAGCGCCTCGAGACTCGTCGACCCACGCACCGGTAGGGCATCAAGGACACGGGCCTGAGCCGGCTCCAGGTCATCGAGCAGGCCGGCCGGGACCGGGGGGTCCTCCGCACCGCCGGAACCCACTGGTCGGATGAGCTCCAACACCTCGGCGGCATCGGTGACCAGGACCGCCGCCCCCTCCCGTAGCAGCCGATGACACCCCGCTGATGCCATCGACGTGACGGGGCCCGGCACCGCTCCCACTGGGCGCAGCAGCTCGCCTGCGTGAGCCGCGGTGTTGAGGGCACCCGAGCGCCACGCCGCCTCCACCACCACCGTCGCACCGGAGAGCGCGGCGATCAGCCGGTTGCGCTGGAGGAACCGGGACCGCATCGGGGCGGTCCCGGGCGGCACCTCGGCCACCACAGCCCCGCGCTGTGCGACCCGCTCGAGCATCGCGGTGTTCGCGACCGGGTAGTACCGATCCAGTCCGCCGGCCATCACGGCCAGCACCGGTCCCTCGACGGCGACCGCCGCCCGGTGGGCCGCGGCGTCGATCCCGAACGCACCGCCGGAAACCACCGTCACACCGGCGTCGGCCAGTCCAGTCGCGAGCTCGGCAGCGACCTGCTCCCCGTAGCGGGTGCTGGCCCGCGAGCCGACCAGGGCCACCGCCGAGGCGCACAGCCCGCTCGGCGCGGCCGGCCCGATCACCCAGAGGCACAGCGGTGCCT
>JAENWO010000292.1 GCA_016649925.1 Actinomycetales bacterium | reverse complement strand
CGTGGCGCTCGGCGTCGTGGCCGAGCAGGCGGAGCAGTGGCAGCGCATCGTCAAGGCCCTGGCCGCGACCGGACCCGCGTCGGACACGACGGCGGAGCTGCCCGAGGGCCTGCACGCCACCTTGCGTCCCTACCAGCAGGCCGGGTACGCGTGGCTGTGCGCCCTGCACGCCCACGGCCTGGGCGGGATCCTGGCCGACGACATGGGCCTCGGCAAGACGATCCAGGCCCTCGCGCTCATCGCACGCACCCGGGAGGTCGTCGCGCGGGAGGTCGTCGCGCGGGAGGTCGTCGCCCAGGCGAGCCCCGCCGATCGGGACGCGGAGGACGGGACGCGGGGGACGCCGCCGTCGGCCCCGTTCCTGGTGGTCGCACCGACTTCCGTGGTGGGCAACTGGGTCGCGGAGGCGAAGCGGTTCACTCCGGGACTGCGAGCGGTCGCGGTCCAGGAGACGCAGGCGCGGCGGGGCCAGCGACTGAGCGACCTGGCGGCCGGTGCGGACATCGTCGTCACGTCCTACACGCTCTTCCGGTTGGAGTACGAGGACTACGCAGCGCTGCCGTGGGAGGGGCTGCTGCTGGACGAGGCGCAGATGATCAAGAACCACCAGTCGAAGGGCTACCAGTGCGCCAAGCGCCTCCCGGTGTCCTTCAAGCTGGCGATCACCGGCACGCCGATGGAGAACAACCTGATGGAGCTGTGGGCGCTGTTCGGGCTGACCGCGCCCGGGCTGCTCGGCCACGAGAAGCAGTTCACCGAGTACTACCGCACGCCCGTCGAGCGGGAGCGCGACGCCGATCGGCTCGCCCAGCTGCAGCGGCGGTTCGCGCCGCTCATGCTGCGCCGCACGAAGGAGGAGGTGGCCACCGACCTGCCCCCCAAGCAGGAGCAGGTCATCGAGGTGCAGCTCAACCCGCGCCACCGCGCGGTCTACCAGCGGCACCTGCAGCGGGAGCGGCAGAAGGTGCTCGGCCTGATCGAGGACATGAACGCGAACCGGTTCGCGATCTTCCGCTCCCTGACGCTGCTGCGGCAGCTGGCGCTGGACCCCTCGCTGATCGACGAGGCACACTCCTCCGTCCCGGCGACGAAGCTGGACGTGCTCTTCGACCTTCTCGACGACGTCGTCGCCGAGGGCCACCGCACCCTGGTGTTCAGCCAGTTCACCGGCTTCCTCGGGCGCGTGCGGGACCGGCTGGACGCGCGCGGGATCGACTACTGCTACCTGGACGGCCGCACCCGCCGTCGCGCGGAGGTGATCGAGAGGTTCCGCTCGGGGGACGCGCCGGTGTTCCTCATCAGTCTCAAAGCCGGCGGGGTGGGCCTGAACCTGACCGAGGCCGACTACTGCATCCTGCTCGACCCGTGGTGGAACCCGGCCGCCGAGGCGCAGGCCGTCGACCGGGCACACCGGATCGGCCAGACCCGCACGGTCATGGTCTACCGGCTCGTCGCGCAGGACACGATCGAGGAGAAGGTGATGGCCCTCAAGGGGGCGAAGGCCGAGCTGTTCTCGGCCGTGATGTCGGGCGGTGCGATGTCCGACTCCCGGTTGACCGCGTCGGACATCCGCGCACTGCTCACCTGAGGCGCAGCCACGGGGCGGTCGACGAGTCCCACCCGGCGTGCTCCCACGCGCCCGGCGCCCGCACCCGAGCCGCCTATGTCGAGCCAGCCGCACACCCGGGGGTTCACCCCGGAGGATGACGGCGGGGGTTCACCCGGAGGATGACGGCCGGGGTGGACCCGGCCCGGCAGTCGATCACGATCTCACGAAGTGCGGCCATCGGCGATCCCCTCTCCACCACCGAACCTCACCCGGGCGGAGCGTGGCCAACCAGGTCGCGGCGAGCGCCGAACACAGACCTCTCCGGCTCATGGCCCAGATGAGCCGAACAGGTCCGCGTCCGGCAGGGCCCTCAGCCCTCGAAGACGTGCGTGCCAGCGCTCACCCTCACGGCGCCGCGCTCGACCCCGCGTCGGTACACACGTGCCGTGACGCCCGGCGGGAGGCGGACCTCAAGCCGGACGACGTCGTCGGGCGACTTCGCCCACGAGACCGCGATCTCCCCATAGGGCGACAGGTGCCGCGCGCCCGCGCTCGTCAGGGGCCCGTCGGTCAACGGGTTCACTTCGACCTCGCGGTAACCGGGCGCCGTCGGAGCGAGGCCGGCGATGCGGCGGTGCAGGAAGTCCGCGACCGCGCCCAGCGCGTAGTGGTTGAACGACGTCATCTCGCCGGGATTGATGGACCCGTCGGGCAGCATCGAGTCCCACCGCTCCCAGATGGTCGTGGCGCCCATGGTCACCGGGTAGAGCCAGGACGGGCAGTCCTCCTGCAGCAGCATCTCGTACACGAGCTCCCGCTCCCCGGAGAGCGCGAGGGCGTCGAGCACGAGGGGCGTGCCGACGAACCCGGTGCTCACCGTCGCCCCGGCCGCGCGCACGAGCTCGACAAGACGCTTCCCGGCGAACCGCTGCTGCGGGGCCGTGGCCAGCAGACCCCAGCAGATCGCGAGGGAGTAGACCGTCGGGCAGTCGGAGCGGACCTTGCCCTCGGAGGTGACGTACTCGTTCTGGAAGGCGGCCCGGGCGGTGGCGGCGAGGTCGGCGTAGTGGTGCGCGACGTCGTCGTCCCCCAGCGCTCGCGCCGCCCGACCGACGATCTCGGTGGATCGCACCAGGTGGGCCTGGGCAACTACGTACGGGTCGGCCTTGGCCGCGGCAGGGTCGTCAGCCGGGGCGTCCGGGTCGAGCCAGTCGCCGAACTGGAAGCCGGTGCGCCACAGGCTTCCCTCGCCCGCCTCCGCGGTGATCCGGTCCACCCAGCCGCGCATCGAGGGCAGCTGGCGGCGGAGGACGTCGAGGTCTCCGTAGCGCTCGTACAGGGTCCACGGCACGATGCACGCGGCGTCGCCCCACGCGGCCGCGATCGTGTTGCCGTCGCGCAGGACGTCCGGCACCACCACCGGCACGCCGCCGTCGGGCAGCTGGTCCGCCGCCAGGTCCCGCAGCCACGAGGACAGGAACCCGTCGACGTCGAACAGGAAGCTCGCGGTCGGGGCGAACACCTGGATGTCCCCGGTCCAGCCCAGCCGCTCGTCACGCTGCGGGCAGTCCGTGGGGACGTCCAGGAAGTTGCCCCGCATGCCCCAGACCACGTTCTCGTGCAGGCGCTCAAGCAGCGGGTTGGAGCAGCTGAACTCGCCCGTGCGCGTCAGGTCCGAGCCGACGACGGCGGCGCTCACGTCCGCAGCGACCAGGCCTTCGATGCCGGTCACCTCGGCGTACCGGAACCCGTGGAACGTCAGGCTCGGCTCGAGCGTCGTCGCCTCGGGACCCGCCAGGTAGTAGGTGTCGGTGGCCCGGGCGCCCCGTAGCGGCCGGACGCCGAGCTCCCCGTGCTCGAGGACCTCGGCGTGGCGGACGGTGACTTCGTCGCCCTCTGCACCACCACGCACCGTCAGCCGCACCCAGCCGACGAGGTTCTGCCCGAGGTCGACGATCTGCTTCCCGCTCGGGCTGGTGAGGATCTCGACCGCCGGGACCACCTGGGTGACGCGGACCGGTGGGCCCTCGGGCGCGACGAGGGTGGCGAGGTCGACGACGAGCACCTCCACGCCGTCGGGCTCGGCACCCACGCCGTCGGGCTCGGCACCCACGCCGTCGGGCTCGGGCGCGTGGTGCCCGTCGTCGAGGAGACGAAGGTCGGTCACCTGGCCGCCGTAGAGGTCGTCGGCGAGGACGTGGCTGGGCCGCGCGTGCCACGTCTCGTCGGTGCCGAGCCGCTCGACGCTGCCGTCCGCATACGTGAGCTCGAGCTGGGCGAGGAGCGCGAGGCGGTCGTCGTAGAGGTCACGCTTGAGGAACCACGTGAGCTCTCCGCGGTACCACCCGTTGCCGAGCAGCGCCTCGACGTCGTTGACGCCCTCACGCAGATGGTCGGTCACGTCGTAGGCGTGGAACCGGATGCGGTGGTCGTAGCTGGTCCAGCCCGGGGTGAGCTCGTCCCGACCGACGCGCTCACCGTTGATCCGCGCGACCGCCACGCCGAGCGCGGACAGGTACAGGCGCGCGGCGACGAGTCCGGGCCGGACGTCCAAGCTGGTGAAGAGGAGGGGCGCCGGCTCGTCCAGGCCGCCGATCGTGCGCGGGGACACGAACCGGGCGACCCAGTCCGACGGCGCGAGCGGGCCGACGTGGAAGTGGGCGGGCTCGCTGTGCGCCGACCACGCCCCGTCGTGGCGGGTGCGGACCCGAACGCTGCCGTGCCGGCCCGAGGCCAGTGGCGCG
>JAENWO010000236.1 GCA_016649925.1 Actinomycetales bacterium | reverse complement strand
GCCGCCGCCACCGCCGCCGAGCCGCGTGGCCGCCGTGCGCACGAGCGCACCGGCGCGGGCACCCGCCCCGCGAGCCGACTCGTTCGTCGCGACAACCACGAGCGGGCGCTCCTTGGCGATACCGCCGATGGCGACAACGGCGGACCGGGCGTTACCCAGGCGGTCCCGGACGTCGAGCACGAGGGTGCGCAGGTCGTCCGTGGAGGCCACCTCACCGGCGTCGTGCACGACGGCGGTGATCCCGCCGTGCGCGAACGCCTCGGCTGCCAGGGTCCCCGCCCGGGCGAGCAACCGGCCCTGACGCAACGCGGCCAGCTCCTTCTCGGCCTCCTTGAGACGGCCGAGCAGGCCGGCGATGCGCTCTCCCAGCTCCTCGCCACGGGCGCCGACCAGCTGGGAGAGCTGGCCGACGAGCGCGTGCTCCTTGGCCTGGAAACCGTAGGCACCCTGGCCGACGAGCGCGTCGATGCGCCGCACGCCCGAGCCGATCGAGGCCTCACCGAGCAGCGTGACGAGACCGAGCTGGCCGGAGCGGCGCACGTGGGTGCCGCCGCAGAGCTCCTTGGACCAGTCCCCGCCGACCGAGACGACGCGGACCCGGTCACCGTACTTCTCTCCGAACAGCGCCATCGCGCCCGCGGCGCGCGCCTGGTCCAGGCTCATCACCTCGTCGGTGACCTCGAGGTCCTCGGCGAGGCGCACGTTGACGCGCTCCTCGATCTCCGAGAGCACGCCCGCCGGGACGGCCGAGCCGGACCGGAAGTCGAAGCGCACCCGGCTCGGGGCGTTCTCCGAACCGGCCTGGGTGGCACTGTCGCCGAGGGATTCCCGAAGGGCCTTGTGCACCATGTGCGTTGCGGTGTGGGCGCGGCTGATCGCCTGGCGGCGGTCCGTGTTGATCGTCGCAGTTGCGCCCTCGTCGAGGAAGATCTCGCCGTCGACGAGCCGGCCGCGGTGGACCGGCATGCCCTTGACGGGAGCCTGGACGTCGTCCACCTCGACCAGGCCACCGCCGTCGAGCCTGATCGTGCCGTGGTCGGCGAGCTGACCGCCGGACTCGGCATAGAACGGGGTCCGGTCGAGGACGATCTCGACGTCGGCGGGCGCGCTCGCGCTCGGCGAGGGGACGCCGTCGACGAGGATCGCGGCCACCCGTGCGGGCGCGGACGTCTGCGTGTAACCGAGGAAGTCGACGGGGGCGGAGAGCTCGCCCTGGAGGTTCTGGTAGACCTGCGTGTCACCGTGGCCGGCGCGCTTCGCGAGGGTGTCCGCGCGCGCCCGGGAGCGTTGCTCGGTCATCAGCGCGCGGAACGCCGTCTCGTCCACGCCGACGCCCTGCTCGGCCGCCATCTCGAGCGTGAGGTCGATCGGGAAGCCGTAGGTGTCGTGCAGCGTGAAGGCGCGTTCGCCGGCGAGCACCGTCCCGCCCGACTCACGCACCTGACGGACGGCGGTGTCGAGGATCGTGGTGCCGGAGGCGAGGGTGCGCCGGAACGCCTCCTCCTCGCCATAGGCGATCTGCGAGATGCGGGCGAAGTCCTTCTCGAGCTCGGGGTAGGACTCCTTCATCGCGTCCTTGGAGACGGGCAGCAGCACGGGCAGGCTCGGGTCATCGACGCCGAGGAGCCGCATCGCGCGGATGCTGCGGCGCAGGAGCCGGCGCAGCACGTAGCCGCGGCCCTCGTTGGAGGGCTTGACGCCGTCGCCGATGAGCATCAGCGCGGAGCGGACGTGGTCCGCGACGACCCGCATCCGGACATCGTCGTCGCGGTTGTCGCCGTAGCGCTTGCCGCTGAGCCGCTGGGCGGCGCCGATGACCGGGTAGACCTCGTCGATCTCGTACATGTTGTCGACGCCCTGCTTGAGCAACGCGACGCGCTCCAGGCCCATGCCGGTGTCGATGTTCTTCTGCTTGAGCTCGCCGAGGAGCGGGAAGTCGTCCTTCGTGCCGCCGTCGTCGCGTTCGTACTGCATGAAGACGAGGTTCCAGATCTCCAGGTAGCGCGACTCGTCGGCGATCGGTCCGCCCTCCGCCCCGTACGCGGGGCCGCGGTCGACGTAGATCTCCGAGCACGGTCCCGCAGGGCCGCGCGCGCCGGTGGACCAGAAGTTGTCCGCCATGCCGCGACGCTGGATACGCTCGTCGGGAAGGCCGGCGACGTCCTTCCACAGCGCTGCCGCCTCGTCGTCGTCGTGGTAGACGGTGACCCAGATCGTCTCGGGGTCGAACCCCAGGAAGCCCTCGTCCTCCGAGCCGGTGACGAGCTCCCATGCGTAGCGGATCGCCTCGGCCTTGAAGTAGTCCCCGAACGAGAAGTTGCCGTTCATCTGGAAGAACGTGCCGTGCCGGGTGGTCTTGCCGACCTCATCGATGTCGAGGGTGCGCACGCACTTCTGCACGCTCGTCGCGCGCGTCCACGGTGGGGTCTGCTCGCCGAGGAAATACGGGATGAACGGGACCATCCCGGCGATCGTGAACAGCGTCGAGGGATCGGGCGAGATGAGCGACGACGAGGGCACGACGGCATGGCCGCGGCTCTCGAAGTAGGTGAGCCATCGGCGTCGGATCTCAGCGGTGCGCATGCTTCCTCGTCCAGTCTTCGGCTGTGTCTGTGATGGAGCGAGCGGGGTCACGGACGGTCTAGAAGAACTCGTACGTGTCCTCGTCGTCGGGGTCCTGGACCAGGGGCCGCTCTCCGGCAGCGCGCTCGCGGTCACGGGCTCTCTTCGCGCGGACCTGGGTGGCGCGGCTGCGCTCCTCCTCGCTCGGCAGGAGCGCCGCGGTGAGGGCGGCCTCGTTCTCGGCCATCGAGGTGCGCAGCTGCTCGCCGAGGCCCTTGACGTTCGTAGCGAGCCGGCTGATCGACTCCCCGATGCCCACCGGGCTGACGGCGCGCGCCACGGTGCTCACGCGGTCGTTCACCTTGGCGACCTGGCGCAGCACGACGACCGTGGCCGCGACGCCGATGCCGACCCAGAACAGGCGCCTCATCGCTTCTCGGCCTTGCCGAACAGGCCCCGAACCGCAAGGGAGAAGGCCGCGACCTTGATCAGCGGTGCGCCGACCGTGGCCGCCACCAGGGAGGTGAGGGCGGAGACGTTCGTGGAGACCTCCGCGGCCGCCGTCGTCACGGTGTCGACCTTCGCGAGCTGGCCGTTGGCCGAGCTGATCGTGACCGCGGCCTCGTCGATGATCGGGAGGGTGTGGGTGGTGAGCTGGGCGACGCTCACGCGCGCCTCGTCGAGCACCTTGCCCAGCTTGAGCAGGGGCACCGCGAGGAAGCCGACGAGGGCGACGAAGGCCACTGCTGCGATGAGTCCCGCGATGTCGCCGACGGACATGGTCTCTCCTGGAGGGTCGGGGTGCGTCCTGCTCGGAGCGACCCTACCGGCAAACGGTTGGGGGGAAACGAACGCGCCCCGGGTGATGGCTCGTGACCACCTCCCGGAGCGCGGTGCGCGTGGGTGCTTATCGCGAGTAGTGCTCGACGACGAGCTGGACCTCACAGGTCACGGGGACCTCGGCGCGCTTGGGGCGACGGACGAGCTCGAAGCGGAGCCTCTCGAGCTCCACCTCGAGGTACGCCGGCACGTTCGGGAGCACGTCGCGGTGGGCGCCGGCGGCGGCCACCTGGAACGGCACCGTGGTCTGGCTGCGCGGCTTGACCTGCACGACCTGGCCGGGCTTGACCCGGAAGGAGGGGCGGTCCACGAGCTGGCCGTCGACGAGAATGTGGCGGTGCACCACGGCCTGGCGGGCCTGGGCGATGGTGCGGCCGAAGCCGGCGCGCAGCACGAGGGCGTCGAGACGCATCTCGAGCAGCTCGACGAGCGACTCACCGGTCAGCCACGGCTCGCGGCGGGCGTCCTCGAACGTGCGACGCATCTGGACCTCGCGGAGCCCGTACTGGGCGCGCAGACGCTGCTTCTCCTTGAGCCGGACGGCGTAGTCGCTCTCGGTGCGGCGACGGGCGCGGCCGTGCTCGCCCGGGGGGTAGGGACGCTTCTCGAAGTACTTGACGGCCTTCGGGGTCAGCGCGATCCCGAGGGCTCTGGAGAGGCGCACCTGACGGCGCGCGCGGTTCTTTGTTGCCATCTGTTCAGTGATCCTGTCGTGTGTTTGCTCTACGTCACACCTGCGCGCAGCGGGCGCTGGCCAGGAGTGGGGCCGACTCTGGGCCGATCGTGCAGACGGCCTCTGGCTATGACCCCAGGTGTACCCCGGAGGGCAACCCCACTATTCTAGCGCACCGCCGCCGCGCCCCCACCGACCCCCAACCCCAAGCACTCGAGTGCTGGCGTTTCCTCTCATTTGGCGAGATCTGGGATGAATCGCCAGCACTCGAGTGGATGGGAGGCGGTCCCAGCCGGCGCCACGATGCCATTCGATCCACAGCCGTCGCTACCTCTCCGGCGAAGCCATCGGTGCCTAGCGCAACCTGCGGGCATGACCAGACCAGCCCAGCCCCTTCCTCCCCAGTTCGGGGATCGCCCGTTCCACGTCCGCGAGGCGCTTCTTGCGGGCGTGACCCGGGGGTCCCTCCTGCGCGACAGCCTCCGGGTGCCGACGTGGGGCGTACGAGCACCAGCAGCCGCCTCCGATGCGCTCGTAGATCGGTGCCGTGCCTACGTCCCGGCCCTTCACCCTCAGTACGCGTTCAGCCATGTGACGGCGCTCCGCCTGCTCGGTATCGAGGTGCCCTGGACCCTGGAGGACGACAAGCGGGTCCACGCCGTCCTGCCCCGCCGAGGCGAACGACCGCAACGGCCCGAGCTCCACGCCCATTTCTGCGGCCGTGACGGCTTGTCCGTGGTTGAGCTTGACGGGCTGCGTGTCACCAGTCCCGCCCAGACGTGGATCCACCTCGCTGCCGACCTCGATGAGGACGGCCTTGTCGTGCTCGGGGACTCG
>JAENWO010000019.1 GCA_016649925.1 Actinomycetales bacterium | reverse complement strand
GGACCTGGGCGCTGACCGTCACGAACGAGTGTGCCGGGAGGTACACCCGCAGGACGCCGTCGGTAGTGGTGATGCCGTCGTGGTCACGGACCTCGACGGCGGGCGTCGCCCCTGCGGCGTTGTGGCTGTTCAGCTCACCTGCGGTGAGGATCCGCGCCGTCGTGCCCGTCACCTCCCGGCCACGCAGGTCCAGCTCGACCTCGGTGGCGGTCTCGGCGTCGAGGTTCGTCAAGGAGATCAGGACGGCGCCGTCCTTGACGCTGGCCGAGACCGACAGCGTCTGGAGCTGCTCGTCACCGACCTCGCGCACGGTGCCCGAGCTGAGCACGTGGACCTGCAGGGAGGCGGCGTCCTGATGACCCTTGTTCATCTCGAACACGTGGTAGGTCGGGGTCAGCACCAGGTGTTCGCCGTCGGTGAGCAGCATCGCCTGCAGCACGTTGACGGTCTGGGCGATGTTCGCCATGAACAACCGGTCGGCGTGCTTGTGGAAGATGTCGAAGTGCAGACTCGCCACGAGCGCGTCACGCAGGGTGTTCTGCTGGAACAAGAACCCCGGGTTCGTACCCGGTTCGACGTTCCACCAGGTACCCCACTCGTCCAGCACCAGCCCGACCCTCTTCTTCGGGTCATAGCAGTCCATCACCGCGGAGTGGCCCGAGATCAGCTCGTCGATCCGTGAGGCCGCGCCGGACCTCGAGTTCGAGATGGTTCCCGTGCCTGCCCTGCCCGGCGGTGCGCCGTACCTGGCCGGGGCCGCGTCACCGGGCCACGCGATCAACGCCAACGCGGAGAACCCGGAGGCGGCTGAGAAGTTCCTCGCGTTCATGGCCACCCCCGAGGCCGTGGAGATGTACAACGAGGCGACGAGCGGGATGACCACGACCACCGACTTCGAACCGGTGATCGACCCGGCCCTCGAGCCGATCGTCGGTGACGTCCGTGACGGCAGGGTCTACCTGCCTCAGATCTCCTGGAAGCGTCACGAGGACGTCCTCAACGTCGAGGCGGTCGCGCAGATCCAGCTGCTCGTCCAGGGTCAGGTCACCCCCACCCAGGTGGCCGAGGCCCTCGACCAGAAGCTGCAGGCCAGCGGCAGCTGAGACCCGCCCTTGCTGGTGGGTGACGCTTCGGCGTCACCCACCAGCGGTCAGTTGTTCGCCGCACGGACGAAAGGAGTGATCCACGACATGGCCACCAACACGTTGCCCCTGCTGGAGACCGGCCGACGAAGCATCGCGAGGATGCGCCGCCTGAGGAGCTCGGGTCGATGGCGGGAGATGACGGCGAACCAGGTCTTCCTGATACCGATCGCCGTCGTGTTCATCGTGCTCTACATCGTCCCGCTGGTACAGACCTTCTACTACAGCCTCACCGACTTCACCGGATACTCCCTCGACGTCAACTTCGTCGGCGCCGCCAACTACCGGACCATCTTCACCGATGCCTCGATGCTCGCCGGCCTGTCCTTCACGCTGCTCTTCACGGTCGGTACGACACTGCTCATCACGGCTCTGGCCATCCCGCTCGCCGTCATCCTCAACCGCCGGTTCTTCGGACAGAACTTCGTCCGTTCGGTGTTCTTCTTCCCCGCGATCCCGAGCATCGCGATCCTCGGTCTGGTGTGGGCGTACATCCTGTCGCCCCTTGGCACCGGTGTGCTCAACTCCGTCCTGGAGGCGCTGTTCTCGATCGGGCCATACCCATGGCTCTCCAACGGCACCTTGGCACAGCTCTCCGTGATCGTCGTCGGGGTCTGGGGCTCGCTGGGCTGGCACGCGGTTCTCTACCTCGCCTACCTGCAGTCCATCCCGGCGGACTACTACGAGGCCGCGACGATCGACGGAGCCTCGCGAAGGCAGCAGTTCTTCCACATCACGATGCCCCTGCTGACGCCGGCGATCATCATCAGCCAGTTCCTCCTCGTGACCGGTGGGCTGAAGGTTTTCGACCTGCCGTTCACGCTCACCTCGGGCGGACCGGGGTACTCCACCTACACGATCACCCAGTCGATCATCATCAGCGGCGTGGCTCAGGGCCGGTACGGACAGGCCTCGGCCCTTGCGGTGGTCTTCACCATCGCCGTGGGGCTGCTCGCCGTGCTCCAGCTCACCGTCTCCCGCCGGCTCGAAAGGCGCATCACATGAACAAGCGCACCTCGCCCCTGACCAGCGTGATCATGATCCCGGTCGCGTGCCTGGTGGGGCTGCCCCTGTACTACATCCTCGTCAACACCTTCAAGACGCAGCAGGAGATGGCCACCGCGCCCCTGGCGCTGCCGCAGCAGCTGTTCTTCGACAACTACCAGTACGTGTTCGAGAACGTCACGCTGTTGCGGAGCTTCTCCAACACGCTCTTCCTCACCGTCGTCTCGATCCTGGTGATGCTGTTCATCGGCTCCACCGCCGCATACGGGATGATCCTGCGAGCCTCGAGGTTCAACCGATGGTTCGGCCTCGTGCTCATGCTCGGTTTCATCATCCCCTTCCAGGCCACCCTCATCCCCCTGTACAGATTCCTGGTGGACATCGGCCTGATCGACACGCTGACCGGCCTGGTCCTGCTCTACAGCGCCGGGTCCATCTTCTGCTACTTCCTCATCCAGGGGTACATGAAGACCCTCCCGTTCGAGATCATCGAGGCCGCCAAGGTCGACGGCGCCAGCGTCTTCCAAATCTACTGGCGGATCGTGCTCCCGCTCATCCGCCCGATCCTGGTCACGGTCGGGGTGTTCCAGACGATGTGGATCTGGAACGACTTCATCACCCCGAACGTCTTCCTCAGCTCCCCGGAGAAGAAGACGCTCGTCCTGGAGGTCTACCGCGCCGTCGGCGAGTTCACCACGAACTGGCCCTCGTTCATGACGCTCAGCGTGATCGTGCTGATCCCCATGGTCATCTTCTTCGTCCTGACCCAGCGGCACATCGTCAGCGGACTGCTCGCCGGCGGGGTCAAGGGATGACCGGCCCGGACCTCGACCGGGTGCCGGCCGCCCCGCTGTACTCCGACCCCGCGCACGGGGCGCCGACCGACCCGGTCGTGCTGCGCGGACCCGATGGATCCGACGGCCTCGAACGGTGGTGGATGTTCTACACCCAGCGCCGGTCCCAGGCGCAAGGTCCAGGCGTGACCTGGGTCCACGGGACGGACATCGGGGTCGCTACCTCGAGCGACGGTGGCCTGACGTGGCAGTACCGGGGAGTGGTCGACGGGATCGACCCGTTCGCCGGTCGGAACACCCTGTGGGCGCCGGAGGTCATCGCCGCCGAGGGCCGGTTCCACATGTTCGTCAGCTACATCCAGGGTGTGCCCGACCGCTGGGAGGGCCACGAGCGGCACATCCTGCACCACGTCTCCGACGACTTGGTCAGCTGGGAGTACCTCGGCGTGGTGCCTCTGAGCTCCGACCTGGTGATCGACGCCTGCGTCCACCCGCTACCCGGCGGTGGGTACCGCATGTGGTTCAAGGACGAGGACGCGGGATCGAGCACGTGGGCCGCGGACTCACCCGACCTGGTCACGTGGGGCCCAGCGCGCCCGGTCATCGACGGGTTTCCCCACGAAGGTGTCAACGTCTTCGCGCTCGGTGGTGCGTACTGGATGATCGTCGACGAATGGCACGGCCAAGGGGTCTACCGCTCCGCCGACATGGAGGTCTGGGAGCGCGACGGGCTCATCCTCGACACACCCGGTTCACGTCCCTGGGACTCCACGTTCGGCCACCACGCCGACGTCGTCGT
Organism: Actinomycetales bacterium; assembly: GCA_016649925.1. Taxonomy (GTDB): domain Bacteria; phylum Actinomycetota; class Actinomycetes; order Actinomycetales; family Beutenbergiaceae; genus JAENWO01. The sequence goes on along the minus strand of JAENWO010000019.1, from coordinate 11,507 downwards.
CGGACGAGACCCCCAAGGGGCGGAGGTCGGATGGCTCTTCTACTTCACCCACCGGGTCCAACCCTCCTCCGAGGAGGGCAGGGCCCTCGAGGCGGCCCGGAAGGCCGGTGGACCTGTGCCGGGCACACGCATCACCGACGTCCACGTGGCCGAGGCGCGCGTCATCGCCGGGCACCTCGTGTGCGACCGCGACGCACTCTTCAGCCTCGACCTCCGGCGTGTGCCGTCAGAAGGAGGGCGTCCGTGACGACCGGTGGCAGCGAAGTCGGTGACCGTCCGAGCTCGGGACCGCGAGACGTACGGCGGGACGTCGCCTGGGCGCTAGGCTCACGCCACACGGGATCGACCAGCTGGGAGAGGTGACTAGGGTGGCGTCATCCACCGCGCGGACGCGGCCCGGCATGAACGACGTCGCGCGCCTGGCCGGCGTGTCCCACCAGACGGTCTCGCGGGTGCTGAACCATCACCCGAACGTGCGGGAGGACACCCGTGCCCGGGTGCTGAGCGCGATCGCCGAGCTCGGGTACCGCCGCAACAGCGCCGCCCGTGCCCTCGTCACCCGGCGGTCGAGCATGATCGGGATCGTGACGAGTGGCTCGGTCCGGTACGGGCCGGCCAGCACCCTCGTCGCGCTCGAGCAGGCCGCGCGCAGCGCCGGGTTCTTCGTGAGCGTCTCGGTGGCGTCGCACCCGACGCCCGGGGCGATGCGCGACATCCTCGAGACGTTCATGGACCAGTCGGTCGAGGGCGTGGCCGTCATCGCACCGGGCCGAGAGGTCGCCGACGCCGCTCGGGCGGCGTCCGGGCAGGTGCCCGTGATCATGCTGGCGTCGGTCCCCAGGGAGAGCGGCGGTCCGCAGACCATCTGCGTCGACCAGGAGCTCGGTGCCCGGCTCGCCGCCCGTCACCTGATCGGCCTCGGGCACCGCGACCTCGTCCAGCTCACCGGTCCCGACGACTGGTTCGACGCCCAGGCCCGCGTGCGTGGCTGGCGTGCCGAGACCGAAGCGGCCGGATTCCAGCCCCGGCCGGAGATCGAGGGCGACTGGGGCTCGGACCGTGGCTACGAGGTGGGTGTCTCGCTGCTGGCGGACCTGCCGACGGCCGTGTTCGCCGCGAACGACCAGATGGCGCTCGGACTGCTGCGGGCGTTCGCCGAGGCCGGTGTCGACGTGCCCGGCCGGGTGTCCGTCGTCGGCTTCGACGACATCGAGGGAGCGAGCAACTTCTACCCCCCTCTGACCACCGTCCGGCAGGACTTCGAGGCGCTCGGCAAGACCGCGATCGACGTCTTGGTGGCGGCCATCCGGGGTGTCACCTCCGACCCGGCGTCGATCCCGCCCGAGCTCGTCCGGCGGGCGAGCACCGGTCCGGCACCGGCATTGTGAAACCCGCATCCCCGGACGGTGTTGCACATCTGAGTGTGAGCGTTAACATGGCCCATATCGACAACGTCGCCGACCAAGGATGGATATATGACTCTCGACCCTCGACGCGCCCTCGTCATCGGCGTGGACTACGGCACGCTCTCCGGACGGGCCGTGGTGGTGCGCGCGGCCGACGGCGCCGAGCTGGGCAGCGCGGTGCACGAGTACCGCCACGCGGTGATGGACCGCACGCTGACCGCCTCCGGGGACGCGCCGCTGCCCCCGGACTGGGCCCTGCAGGTCCCCGCGGACTACGTCGACGTGCTCAAGAACGCCGTGCCGGCCGCGATCGCGGCTGCCGGCGTGGACCCGGCCGACGTCATCGGCATCGGCACGGACTTCACCGCCTGCACGATGGTCCCCACCACCGCGGACGGGACGCCCCTGTGCGAGCTGGATCAGTTCGCCGACCGGCCGCACGCCTACGTCAAGCTCTGGAAGCACCACGCCGCCCAGGCGCACGCCGACCGGATCAACACGCTTGCGCACGAGCGCGGCGAGCCGTGGATCGCGCGCTACGGCGGCCTCATCTCCTCCGAGTGGGAGTTCGCCAAGGGCCTGCAGCTCCTCGAGGAGGACCGCGAGGTCTACGACGCGATGAAGCACTGGGTCGAGGCCGCGGACTGGATCATCTGGCAGCTGTGCGGACAGTACGTCCGCAACGCCTGCACGGCCGGCTACAAGGGCATCTACCAGGACGGTGCGTACCCGAGCGAGAACTTCCTCACCGCGCTGAACCCGGACTTCGGCACGTTCGTCTCCGACAAGCTGGAGCACCGGATCGGCCAGCTCGGTGAGGCCGCGGGCCGGCTCACCGCGCAGGCGGCCGAGTGGACCGGGCTGCCCGAGGGGATCGCCGTCGCCGTCGGGAACGTCGACGCACATGTCACGGTGCCGGCTGCGAACGCCGTCGAGCCTGGCCAGATGGTCGCCATCATGGGCACCTCGACGTGCCACGTGATGAACGGCGACGAGCTGCACGACGTGCCCGGTATGTGCGGCGTGGTCGACGGCGGAATCGTCGCCGGATCCTGGGGGTACGAGGCCGGCCAGAGCGGTGTCGGGGACATCTTCGGCTGGTTCGTCTCGACGTCGGTCCCACCGAGCTACGTCGAGGCCGCCACCGAGAAGGGCGTCTCCGTGCACGCGTACCTCACCGAGCTCGCGCAGCAGCAAGAGATCGGCGAGCACGGTCTCGTCGCCCTCGACTGGCACTCCGGCAACCGTTCGGTACTCGTCGACCACGAGCTCTCCGGGCTCGTCATCGGCCAGACCCTGGCCACCCGGCCCGAGGACACCTACCGGGCGCTGCTCGAGGCGACCGCCTTCGGCACACGCACCATCGTCGAGGCCTTCAACGGCTCGGGCGTGCCGGTGACCGAGCTGGTGGTGGCCGGCGGGTTGCTGAAGAACACGTTCCTGATGCAGCTGTACTCCGACATCACGCGCCTGCCCCTGAGCACGATCGTCTCCGATCAGGGGCCGGCCCTGGGCTCGGCGATCCACGCGGCCGTGGCCGCCGGGTACTACCCCGACGTGCGCACCGCGGCCCCGGTGATGGGTCGGCGCGTGGCCGGTGCCTACACCCCGGACGAGGAGGCGGCTGCCCGCTACGACGTGCTGTACGAGGAGTACCGCACCCTGCACGACCATTTCGGGCGCGGCGGGAACGACGTGATGCGCCGCCTCAAGCGGATCCGGCGCGAGGCCATCGGTCGGCGGCCCCGGCTTTCCGGCGGGGACGACGCCGAACGTGGCACCGCACCGGAGCTGACGGCTCCGGACGAGCTGGCGTGAGCGACGTCCGCCCCGTCCTGGCCGAGCTGCCCCGCGACGTGAGGGACGCCGTCGCCCGCTCCCGCGAGCGGGTTGCGGCGCTGCACGCGGAGCTGACCCGCTACCAGCTCGTGGTGTGGACCGCCGGCAACGTCTCCGAGCGGGTGTGGGGGGCGGACCTGTTCGTCATCAAGCCCTCGGGCGTCTCCTACGACGAGCTGACGCCGGAAGAGATGGTGGTCTGCGACCTGGACGGGACGAAGATCGACGACGGCACCCCGGACGCCCTGCGACCGTCCTCGGACACCGCCGCGCACGCCTACGTGTACCGGCACATGCCCGAGGTCGGGGGAGTGGTGCACACGCACTCCACCTACGCCACCGCGTGGGCCGCCCGGGGCGAACCCGTCCCGTGCGTGCTGACGATGATGGCGGACGAGTTCGGCGGGGAGATCCCGATCGGGCCGTTCGCGCTGATCGGGGACGACTCGATCGGCCGGGGCATCGTCGAGACGCTGCGCACTCACCGCTCAAGCGCGGTGCTGATGAAGAATCACGGACCGTTCACGATCGGCAAGGACGCGCGGGAGGCCGTCAAGGCAGCCGTGATGTGCGAGGAGGTGGCTCGAACGGTGCACGTCTCGCGTCAGCTCGGCGAGCCGTTGCCGATCGCCGGAGCCGACATCGACGCATTGTTCGACCGCTATCAGAACATCTACGGACAGGGCTCCGCGCCCGAGGAGGCACAGTTGTGAACGAGCCGTTCCAAGGCCGCGAGATCTGGTTCCTGACCGGCAGCCAGGACCTCTACGGCGAGGAGACGCTGCAGCAGGTGGCCGAGCAGTCGCAGCAGGTCGCAGCGCTCCTGGACGAGGCCGACCAGGTCCCCGTGCGGATCGTCTGGAAGCCCGTGCTCAAGGACTCCGCCTCGATCCGCCGGACGGCCCTCGAGGCGAACGCCGACGACTCGTGCATCGGGGTCATCACCTGGATGCACACGTTCTCCCCGGCGAAGATGTGGATCACCGGCCTGGACGCGCTGCGCACCCCGCTCCTGCACCTGCACACGCAGGCCAACGTCGCGCTGCCCTGGGCGGACATCGACATGGACTTCATGAACCTCAACCAGGCCGCGCACGGTGACCGCGAGTTCGGCTATATCGCCACCCGGATGGGTGTCCCCCGCAAGATCGTGGTGGGGCACGCGTCCGACGACGGCGTCCGCGCCAAGGTGGGCACGTGGGCTCGTGCGGCGGCCGGGTGGGCGGCGCTTCGCGGGATGAAGCTCGCCCGGTTCGGGGACAACATGCGTGGCGTCGCCGTCACCGAGGGCGACAAGACCGAGGCTGAGGTCCGGTTCGGCGTCTCCGTCAACACGTGGGGCGTGAACGACCTCGTTGCCATGGTCGACGCCGTCTCCGGCGACGCGATCGACGCGCTCGTGGCCGAGTACGAGGACACGTACGACGTCGTTCCCGAGCTTTGTGCCGGTGGCGAGCGTCACGAGTCCCTGCGCTACGGCGCCCGGCTCGAGCTCGGGATGCGCTCGTTCCTGAAAGAGGGCGGCTTCTCCGCGTTCACGACGAACTTCGAGGATCTTGGTGGCTTGCGCCAGCTCCCCGGGCTGGCCGTCCAGCGCCTGATGGCCGCCGGGTACGGCTTCGGCGCGGAGGGCGACTGGAAGACAGCGGTCCTCGTGCGCTTGGCGAAGGTGATGGGGCACGGCCTGCCCGGGGGTGCGTCCCTGATGGAGGACTACACGTACGAGCTCACGCCCGGCAAGGAGAAGATCCTCGGGGCCCATATGCTCGAGATCTGCCCCACGCTGACCACCTCGCGCCCGCGCCTGGAGATCCACCCGCTCGGCATCGGCGACCGGGAGGACCCGGTGCGGCTCGTCTTCGACACCGACCCCGGTCTCGGCCTGGTGGTGTCCCTGGCGGACCTGCGCGAGCGGTTCCGGCTGACGGCGAACGTGGTGGACATCGTCGGCCCGGACGCCGAGCTGCCGAACCTGCCCGTGGCCCGCGCCGTGTGGGTGCCGCGACCGGATCTGGTCACGTCGGCGACGGCGTGGCTGACCGCCGGGGGTGCGCACCACACGGTGCTCACCACCGCCGTCGGCCTGGAGGTGTTCGAGGACTTCGCCGAGATCTCGGGCACCGAGCTCGCCGTCATCGACGAGAGCACGACGATCCGCGACTTCGCCAGGGTGCTGCGCTGGAACCAGGCGTACTACCGGCTCGCGCAGGGCTTCTAGACATGCGCGTCGCCCGGCTCCACGGCGTGGGCGACCTGCGCCTGGAGGATGCACCCGAGCCCGAGCGGGCCGAGGGCCAGACGCTGGTGCGCGTCACCGCCGTCGGTCTGTGCGGCTCGGACCTGCACTGGTTCAGCCAGGGTGGGATCGGCGATGCCCGGCTGGACCGGCCGGTGGTGCCCGGGCACGAGTTCGCCGGGGTCGGCGCCTCGGGAGAGCTCGACGGCGTCCGAGTGGCCGTGGATCCGGCGATCCCGTGCGGTGAGTGCGAGATGTGCCGCGAGGCGCATCACAACTTGTGCCAGAGGATCGCGTTCGCCGGTCAGGCGGGGCTCGACGGCGGACTGGCCGAGCTGATCGCGTGGCCGACCCACCTGCTGCACCCTCTGCCGGCCGGCCTCACGGGCGCGGACGGGGCGATGCTCGAGCCGCTCGGCGTCGCGCTGCACGCCTGGGACCTTGCCCACGTCCGGATCGGGGCGAGCGTGGTCGTCGTCGGCGCGGGACCGATCGGGCTGCTCCTGGTCCAGCTCGCGAGGGCGGCTGGGGCCGGGCGGATCGTCGTGGTGGAGCCGTTGGCCCACCGCCGGGATGCGGCTGTGAGCTTCGGGGCGGACGTGGTCATGGATCCGGGCGACGCCCGGAACCCGGCCGAGTGGGCCGCGTGGGGCCTCGGGGTTGACGTCTCGTTCGAGATGGCAGGTGTCGATGACGCGATCACGACGGCGATGCTCGCCGCCCGGCCGGGCGCCCGGGTGGTGCTGGTCGGCATACCGGACGACGACCGCTCGAGCTTCCGTGCGGCGCTCGCCCGGCGCAAGGGCCTGACCATCGTGATGGTCCGGCGGATGAAGGAGATGTACCCGCGCACGATCCGGCTCGTCGAGCAGGGTCTGGTCGACGTGCGCGCCGTCGTCTCGGCGCGCTACGAGCTCGCCGATGCGCCGTCGGCCTTCGAGCACGCGGTGGCCCGGACGGGTCTCAAGGTGGTCATCGGGCTCGACTGAGGCGCTCCCCCAGGGGCCGGTAGAATCGCCTGTGATCGGGCGTGATACGGACGGGAACAGCGTGAGAGCCACTATGAGCGACGTCGCTCAGCTCGCCGACGTGTCGGTCAAGACGGTCTCCAACGTGCTCAGTGGGTACCCGCACGTGCGGGACACCACGCGTGCTCGTGTGCTCGACGCGGTCGAGCGGTTGGACTACCGCCTCAACGTGTCAGCTCGTAACCTGCGATCGGGGCGCACCCGGATGATCGGGCTCGCCCTGCCGGAGCTTCGCCTGCCCTACTTCGCCGAGCTGGCGGACTCCGTGATCTTGGCGGCCGAGCGCCGTGGGCTGACGGTGCTGATCGAGCAGACGAACGCCGATCGTGAGCGCGAGCTGGACGTCCTGCACGGACCCCGGAGGCACCTCACCGATGGCCTGATCTTCTCTCCGCTCGCGCTCGGGCAGCAGGACCGGGAGCTGTTCAAGGTCGACGTGCCGGTGGTCCTGCTCGGTGAACGCATGTTCGGCGGGCCCATCGACCACGTGACCATGGACAACGTCGACGCCGCGCAGGCGGCCACGGAGCACCTGATCGGACTCGGCCGCCGTCGCATCGCAGTCATCGGGGCGCACGAGGGGGAGCAGGTGGGCACCGCCGCCCTCCGCGTCCAGGGGTACGCACAGGCGCTCGCCGCTGCCGGGATCGAGCTGGACCCGGCGCTGCTCGGCGAGGCCGGCCCATGGCACCGCGACACCGGCGCGCAGGCCATGCGTGCTCTCCTCGACTCCGGCACCGAGATCGACGCGGTCTTCGCGCTCAATGACATGCTCGGCCTGGGGGCGCTGCACGTGCTGCACGAGCGCCGGATCGACGTGCCCGGCCAGATCGCCGTGATCGGGTTCGACGACGTGGACGAGGCGAGCTACTCCAGCCCGCCGATGAGTTCCGTCTCGCCGGGGCGGGTGCAGATCGCGGAGACGGCCGTCGACCTGCTCTGCGCCCGGATCGCCGGCTCCAGCGCGGGCGAGCCCGTCACGGTGCGGGCCGACTTCGAGATTGTCGTGCGGGCCTCCACCGCCGGCTGAAGTGTCTGCCGCCCGCTGAAGTGTCTGCCGCCGGCTGAAGTGTCTGCCGCCGGCTGAAGTGTCTGCCGCCCGCTGACGGCTCTGCCGCCCGCTGACGGCTCTGCCGCCCGCTGACGGCTCTGCCGCCGGCTCGCTCAGACAGCCCCTGCTCTGCTTGCTCTCGCGGTCGGTGATCGCCCCGGTTGACGTGTTGGCCTCCGTCCAGCATGCTTGATTTTTACATCGATGTAGATCGAGAGCCGCACAGTGGCGGACCGACGAGAGGCCAGTGCATGCGCGTGAACACGGCGATACCGCCGATGGGCTGGAACAGCTGGGACTGCTTCGGCACCACGGTGACCGAGGCCGAGGTCCTGGCGAACGCCGAGTACATGGCGCAGCACCTGCTCCCGTTCGGCTGGAACCTCGTGGTCGTCGACATCCAGTGGTACGAGCCCACGGCTCGCGCGGGGGGCTACAACGAGAACCCGCCGGTGGAGCTGGACGCGTTCGGCCGGCAGCTGCCTGCCGTCAACCGGTTCCCCTCGGCCGCGCACGGCGCCGGGTTCGGGCCGCTCGCGGCGCAGGTGCACGCGCTCGGGCTGAGCTTCGGGCTGCACATCATGCGCGGCATCCCCCGCCGCGCAGTGGAGCTCGACCTGCCCGTGAAGGGCACCGGGTGGACGGCGCGGGACGCCGCGGACACGGGCTCCACCTGCGCCTGGAACCCGGACAACTACGGGCTCGACCACTCCCATCCCGCCGCCCAGGCCTACTACGACTCCCAGCTCGAGCTCTTCGCGTCCTGGGGCGTCGACTTCATCAAGGCGGACGACATGCTCGCCCCCTTCCACGACGACGAGATCGCGGCGTACGCCGAGGCCATCCGGCGCAGCGGCCGGCCGATCGCGCTCAGCCTCTCGCCCGGCACCGGTCTGGACTTCGCGCATCTGGACCGCCTCCGAGCGGGAGCCGCGATGTGGCGCATCTCCGACGACCTGTGGGACCGCTGGGAGGACGTCCGGGCGCAGTTCGCCCGGCTCGCCGTCTGGGCGCCGCATCAGCGCCCCGGGGGCTGGGCCGATGCCGACATGCTGCCCCTCGGGCGGATCGGCATCCGGGCGGAGCGCGGCGTGGACCGGGCCAGCCGGCTCACCCCCGACGAGCAGCGCACGCTCCTCACGCTGTGGGTGATGGGACGTTCACCACTCATGTTCGGCGGGGACCTCCCCTCCACCGAGCCCGCCCTCCTGGAGCTGCTCACCAACCCGGGTGTGCTGCGAATCCTGAGCCATTCGCGCGAGAACGCGGAGCGGCTGCGCGACAAGGACCTCGTGGTGTGGACGGCGGAAGCGACCGACGACGGTGACGCCCACGGCGGCGCACGCTACGTCGCTGCGTTCTGGCTGGGTGAGGCCGAAGGCTCGACCGCCCTGGACCCCGTCGCGCTCGGGTTCGACGTCTCCTGGCAAGCCACCGACCTGTGGTCGGGAGCCGCCGTCGACCTGGCGGAGCCACTGAGCGTCGCCGCGCGCGGGGTCCGGCTCCTGCGGCTCGACCCCGCCACCGAACCCGCGTGAGCCCGCCCGCCCCACGGACCCCACCCGACCTCGACGACTCGACCTCAGACCCCGCTACCCCAGGAGACCCCATGCTCAAGGCCACGCTCGTCCTCGACCCGGCGTTCGTCGTCGGACCGGTGCGCCGTCGCACCTTCGGCTCGTTCGTCGAGCACCTCGGCCGGTGCGTCTACACCGGCATCCATGACCCGGCGCACCCCAGCGCCGACGCCGACGGCTTCCGCGAGGACGTCATCGACGTCGTCCGCGAGCTCGGCGTCGGCACCGTGCGCTATCCCGGGGGCAACTTCGTCTCCGGATACCGGTGGGAGGACGGCGTCGGTCCGCAGGATTCCCGGCCCACCCGCCTGGACCTCGCCTGGCACTCCTCCGACCCGAACACCGTCGGCGTGGACGAGTTCATCCGCTGGGCCAGGAAGGCCGACGTCGAGCCGATGATGGCGATCAACCTGGGCACCCGGGGGGTCCAGGAGGCGCTCGACATCCTCGAGTACTGCAACGTCGACGGCGGCACGCACTTCTCCGACCTGCGTCGCCAGAACGGCACCGACGAACCGCACAACATCCGGATGTGGTGCCTGGGCAACGAGATGGACGGGCCCTGGCAGATCGGCCACAAGACCGCCCACGAGTACGGCCGCCTCGCAGCGGAGACCGCCCGTGCGATGCGGATGATCGACCCCGACCTCGAGCTCGTCGTGTGCGGCAGCTCCGGTTCGGCGATGCCGACGTTCGGTGCGTGGGAGGCCACCGTGCTGGCCGAGACGTACAGCCACGTCGACATGGTCTCCGCGCACGCCTACTACTACGAGGAGGACGGTGACCTCGCCAGCTTCCTCGCCTCCGCCGTCGACATGGACCACTTCGTGGAATCGGTGGCAGCGACCGCGGACTACGTGCGCGCCGCGAAGAAGCAGACGAAGCGCATCCACATCTCCTTCGACGAGTGGAACGTCTGGTACCAGCAGCGCGCCGAGTCCGAGCCGCCGTCGGGCCAGGACTGGCCGGTCGCCCCGGTGCTGCTGGAGGACAGGTACAACGTGGCCGACGCCGTCGTGGTGGGCAACCTGCTCATCTCGCTGCTGCGGCACACGGACCGCGTGCACTCCGCGAGCCTCGCCCAGCTCGTCAACGTCATCGCGCCGATCATGACCGAGCCCGGTGGGCGCCTCTGGCGCCAGACGACGTTCCACCCGTTCGCGCTCACGGCCCAGCACGCCAAGGGTGACGTCCTGCGCCTCGCGGTGGAGTCACCCCAGGTGGAGACGGTGAAGTTCGGCGAGGTCAACGCGCTCGACGCCGTCGCGACCCGGGACGCCGAGGCGGGTGAGGTGGCGATCTTCGCCGTCAACCGCTCGGTGTCCGAACCGCTGACGCTGACGGTGGACATCCGCTCGCTGGGCGACCTGCGCTTGCTCGGCGCCCAGACGCTGTCCAACCCGGACCACACCTGGGCGGCGACGGCGGACGACGACACGTCCGTGCTGCCGCGCGACAACTCCTCGGCCGCCGTCAGTGGCGGGACTGTCACGGTGGAGCTGCCGGCGGTTTCCTGGTCGGTCATCCGCCTCGGCGCCTGATCGGCTCCCGGCGCCGGAGCGCCTTCGGTTCAGCGGGCGGTTCTGGCGACCAGCACCGCCCTCTCGTCCGAGGGTGGGACTAACGCGCCCGCGCGGCGAGCGCCCGGATGTCGCGCTCGGCGTCGGCCACGCCGCTCGGGCGGCAGCCCTTGCTCACCCATCCCCGCACGAGGCCCGGTTCGGCCCGGAACAGCGAGGTGCCACGGCGGACCAGCGTCACCGGCGGTTTGCGGGACTCGGCGAAGTCGCGCAGCAACCGGAACCAGAACGTGGTGGTGCGTGGCCGGACCAGGCAGATCGCGTCCGCGAGCACGTCCTCGGCCCGCAGGTCCGCCACCAGCTCGGCGGCGAAGATCCCCTCGGCGACGATGATCGGCTCGGCGTCGAGCACGAGATGCGTCATGCCCGTGCGCCGAGAGCTGGGGATGTCGTAGATGGGCAGGTCGCTCGCGCCCTCGCGGCACAGCGCGAGCAGCGCCTCCCGCGCGCCGGCGTGGTCCCAGGTGCGCGGGGAGTCCCAGTCGACGCTGCCGTAGCGCTGCGGCATACCGGGGCGGTCGATGTCGCAGTAGAAGTCGTCCAGCGGAACCACGGGGAGTCCGAGCCGGCGGGTCAGGGAGCTCTTGCCGGAGCCGGAGGGGCCGGTGAGCAGCACCACGCGGCGAGTGAGCCGTCTGCTGCCCTCCGGGACGGGGAAGAGCGCGGGGTCGTCGCGCTGGGCGTCGGCGTCTGGCATCCCGCCATTATCGCTTCCCGCGAGATCGCCCCGGCCGTGGCCGCCGGACTGGTCCGGAGGTTCTGACGGGGTCGTTTCATGGAGGCCGCTGAG
>JAENWO010000431.1 GCA_016649925.1 Actinomycetales bacterium | reverse complement strand
TGCGGAGTACTCGCTGGTGGACTACAACCGTGCGGGGATCCCCTTGGTGGAGATCGTCACCAGGCCGATCGCCGGCGTCGGCGAGCGGGCCCCCGAGGTGGCGCGGGCCTACGTGCAGACGCTGCGCGACATCTTCCGCGGCCTCGGTTTCTCCGAGGCCCGGATGGAGCGGGGCAACGTCCGCGCCGACGTGAACCTCTCGCTTCGTTCCTCGCCCGACGCCCCGCTGGGCACCCGGACCGAGACCAAGAACGTGAACAGCTTCCGCTCCGTCGAGCGGGCCGTGCGCTACGAGATCTGCCGGCAGGCCGCGGTGCTGGACGCCGGCGCGACGGTGATCCAGGAGACCCGGCACTGGCACGAGGACACCGGGACCACCACCTCCGGGCGCGTGAAGTCCGACGCCGAGGACTACCGGTACTTCCCCGAGCCGGACCTGGTGCCGCTGGCCCCGAGCCGGGAGTGGGTGCAGGAGCTGCGTGCCCGTCTGCCGGAGATGCCGGTCGCGCGGTGGCATCGGCTGCAGACCGACTGGGGTTACTCCGACCCGGAGATGCGCGACGTCGTGAACGCGGGAGCGGTGGAGCTGATCGAGACCACTGTCGCCGCGGGTGCCACGCCTGCCGCGGCCCGCAAGTGGTGGATGGGCGAGCTGGCCCGGACGGCCAACACCGAGGGTGTCGACCTCGGGGCCCTGCCGGTCACTCCCGAACAGATCGGTGAGCTGCAGCGCCTGGTGGACTCCGGACGCCTCAACGACCAGCTGGCCCGACAGGTCCTCGCCGGCGTCCTGGCGGGGGAGGGCTCGCCCCAGGAGGTCGCGGCCGCTCGCGGCCTGGGGATCGTGTCCGACGACGGTGCGTTGCTGGCTGCGGTCGACGAGGCCCTCGCGGCTCAGCCGGACATCGCCGCGAAGGTGCGCGGCGGCAACCTCGGGCCGGTGGGCTCGATCATCGGTGCGGTGATGAAGGCCACCCGCGGCCAGGCCGATGCCGGCCGCGTCCGTGAGCTGGTCATCGAGCGGATCAACCAGGGCTGAGCAACCCGGAGGCAAGCATGGACACGCCCGTGCTGAGTGGCGAGCTGGTCGTCCTGCGTCCCATCCGTGCGGACGACGCCGATGCCATGTGGGACATGGTCAACGACCCCGAGGGCAGGCGCCTGACCGGGACGTCCGCGACCTTCGCCCGGGGACAGGTCGACACCTGGTGCGCCACCGTCGCCGACCGGGAGGGCCGACAGGACTGGGCCATCACGCGGGGCACCGACGAGTACCTTGGTGAGATCGTGCTCAACGAGATCGACCCGCACGACTCCAACGCCAACCTGCGCCTCGCGCTGCGCCCCGGGCAGCGGGGTCGCGGGTTCGGCAGCGAGGGGATCGCGCTCGTCCTCGCGCATGCGTTCGGGGAGGCGCCCGACGGCCTCGGCCTGCACCGGGTCTCGCTCGACGTGCTGAGCATCAACCCGCGGGCCCGGATGCTCTACGAGAGCCTCGGCTTCGTGGTCGAGGGGCGCCTGCGCGAGAGTCACCGGGACGGCGACTTCTGGTGCGACGCGATCGTGATGGCGATCCTCGAGGACGACTACCGGGCCGGGCCGAACCCGCCGGCCTGAGGCCGTCGGCGCACGAGCGACGGCCGGACGAGTGACCGCCGGACGAGTGACCGCCCCACGACGAGAGAGAATGCCTGGTGCCCACGACGCTGACCATGACCGTTGCCCACCCTGAGGTCCTCGAGGGCCTGCGCGAGGTCGGTGTCCCCGACGGCGTGCGCCTGGCACTGTGGGACATCGCCGAGCGGCCGGAGCTCGACGGGGACCTCGACATCGTCGTCGTGCCGAACTACGGGGCCACCCCCGACCTGCTGCGCCGGGTCGCCGGAGTGCCCGGGCTGCGCCTGGTCCAGCTGCCCAGCGCGGGTTACGAGCATGCTCTCGCCCACATCCCGGAGCACGTGACGGTCTGCAACGGCCGCGGCGTGCACGACGCCGGGACGGCCGAGCTCGCGCTCGCCCTCACGCTGGCCTCCCAGCGCGGCATCGACGACGCCGTCCGTGACATGGCCGACGGGCTGTGGCGGCCGGTGCTGCGCTCGTCGCTGGCCGACCGGCGAGTGATGGTCCTGGGGTACGGGTCGATCGGGGCGGCCGTCGGTCGACGCCTTGAGGCGTTCGAGGCGGACGTCGTGCGGGTGGCGCGGACGGCGCGCGAGGCACCGGAAGGTCACGTGCACGGGATCGACGAGGTGCACGGGCTGCTGGGCGGCGTCGACGTGGTCATCGCGGTCCTGCCGCTCACCGAGCAGACCGATCGGCTGGTCGATGCCCGGATGCTCGCGGCGCTGCCGGACGGCGCGCTCCTGGTCAACGTCGGCCGCGGCCGGGTGGTGGACACCGCCGCGCTGCTGGTCGAGCTCCAGGCGGGCCGGCTGCGGGCGGCCCTCGACGTGACCGACCCGGAGCCGTTGCCGGCCGACCACCCGCTGTGGCAGGCGCCGAACACGGTGATCACCCCGCACGTCGGGGGCTACACGGACGCGACGACGCCACGCCTGGTGGACCTGCTGCGTCGTCAGCTCGAGGCGCTGGTGGCGGGTCGCGAGCCGCTCAACGTGGTGCGTGCCGGGCTCAGCGGATGGACCGGCACGACGCGCGCTCGATGAGCTCGGTCGGCAGGGTGACGTGCGTCCCGCCCTCGGACAGGCCGTCCATCATCGCGATGAGCAGGCCGATCGCCTCCGAGCCCATCCGCTGGATGGGCTGGGCGATGGTGGTCAGCGGCGGCGACGTGAGCGCCGACTCGGGGACGTTGTCGAAGCCGATCACGGAGAGGTCCTCCGGGACGGAGAGCCCGAGGGACCGCGCGACCT
>JAENWO010000494.1 GCA_016649925.1 Actinomycetales bacterium | reverse complement strand
GTGCCAGCTCGTACGGCCCGGGAGTTGCCGAAAGATAGACCGTCTGCCCGGTCCGCTCCAGGAACTCCTCCCAGCGCAGCGGGCGGTTGTCCATGGCGCTCGGCAGCCGGAAGCCGTGGTCGACCAGGTTCCGCTTGCGCGACATGTCACCCTCGTACATCGCGCCGATCTGCGGCACCGTCACGTGCGACTCGTCGATGACGAGCAGGAAGTCCTCGGGGAAGTAGTCGAGCAGGGTGTTCGGCGCCGTACCAGGCGCGCGGCCGTCGATGTGCCGCGAGTAGTTCTCGATGCCGGAGCACGTGCCGATCTGGCGCATCATCTCGATGTCGTAGGTGGTGCGCATCCGCAGGCGCTGCGCCTCCAGCAGCTTGCCCTGGGACTCGAAGACGGCGAGCTGCTGCTCGAGCTCGGCCTCGATGGTGCCGATCGCCCGCTCCATCCGCTCGGGTCCGGCGACGTAGTGGGTGGCCGGGAACAGGTACATCTCCTGCTCGGAGCGCACGATCTCGCCGGTGAGCGGGTGCAGGGTGTGGATCGCCTCGATCTCGTCCCCAAACATCTCGATCCGGATCGCGAGCTCCTCGTACACCGGGATGATCTCGACCGTGTCCCCCCGCACCCGGAACGTGCCACGTGTGAAGGCCATGTCGTTGCGGGTGTACTGCATCGTCACGAACCGGCGCAGCAGGTCGTCACGCTCGATCTGCTGACCGACGTGCAGGCTGACCATCCGGTCCACATACTCCTGCGGCGTACCGAGGCCGTAGATGCACGAGACGGACGCGACGACGATGACGTCGCGGCGGGTGAGCAGGTTGTTCGTGGCGGAGTGCCGGAGCCGCTCCACCTCGTCGTTGATGGAGGAGTCCTTCTCGATGTAGGTGTCGGAGGACGGGACGTACGCCTCCGGCTGGTAGTAGTCGTAGTAGGAGACGAAGTACTCGATGGCGTTGTTCGGCAACAGCTCCCGGAACTCCGTGGTGAGCTGCGCGGCGAGTGTCTTGTTCGGCGCCATCACCAGCGTGGGCCGCTGCACCTGCTCGATCAGCCAAGCCGTGGTGGCCGACTTGCCGGTGCCGGTGGCGCCGAGGAGGACGATGTCCTTCTCGCCGGCCCTGATGCGCTCGGTGAGCTGCCCGATCGCCCGGGGCTGGTCGCCAGAGGGCGTGTACTCCGAGACCACCTCGAACGGGGCCACGGTCCGCTGCAGGTCGGTCACTGGTCTCATGTCACCACGGTACGTCCACCCTCTGACATCGGTCATCCCGCGGCCCGGGCCGGGCCAGGCCAGAATGTCCCCATGAACCCCACCCTCCTGCCGGTCGACGACGCCGCCACCATCTGGTCGGTCCCCGCCCGGGACGTCGAGTCCGCACTGGCGGCGCGGGCGCTGCTCGTGGTGATGCACGGCTACGGCTCGAACGAGCGCGACCTGGCGGCGCTGTTCCCCTCCCTTCCCTCCGGCGTCGTCGCCGCCAGCCTGCGCGCGCCGATCCCCGTCCCCGTCGCGCCCGGTCGCGGCTGGGCCTGGTTCCCCGTCACGGACCCGCAGAACGCGGGCTCCCCGGACCCGGCGATCGCCGACGCCGCCGCCCGCGGTGTCCTGAGATGGCTGGAGTCCACGCAGGCGCGGGTGCGCACCGCCGGCCCCGTCGGGCTCCTCGGCTTCTCCCAGGGCGGCGTGATGGTCACCCATCTGCTGCGCCACAGCCCCGAGTCCTTCGCCTGCGGGGTGAACCTCTCCGGGTTCAGCGTGGCCGGTCTGGTCGCCGGCGACGAGGCGCTGGAGCAAATCCGCCCACCCGTCTTCTGGGGGCGGGGCGAGGCGGACCCGGTCATCACCGCGGCCGCGGTCGTCCGCACGGAAGCCTTCCTGCCGGGCCACACCACACTGACCAGCCGCCTCTACCCGGGCGTCGGCCACGGGATCAGCGGCAAGGAGCTGGCCGACGTGTCCGCGTTCCTCACCCGGCATCTCCGGCGCTGACGGCGGGGTCGCGGCCGGTTCGACGGCGACCCAGGTCCCGACCGGGCCGAGTGGGTGCGACCCGTACGGATCCGGGAGAGGATGAGGGCGACCCACCCGCACGAGACGTCAGGAGCACGACATGGCGAACCCCGCCGTCAGCAAGGCCAGCACTGCCTGGAAGGGCACCCTGTTCGAGGGATCCGGGACCACGACCCTCGAGACGTCCGGCGTCGGGACGTTCGACGTCTCCTGGAAGGCGCGCACCGAACCGGGCGCCGGGACCACCACTCCGGAGGAGCTGATCGCGGCGGCCCACGCCTCGTGCTTCTCCATGCAGTTCTCGAACGAGCTCG
>JAENWO010000398.1 GCA_016649925.1 Actinomycetales bacterium | reverse complement strand
CGCTGCCCACCGTGCGCGAGCTCGCCGCCCGCGGCACACCGTTCGTCGGGCTGCTCTACTGCGGGCTCGCCCTGACGTCCCGTGGGCTCCGGGTGATCGAGTTCAACGCCCGCTTCGGCGACCCCGAGACCCAGGTGGTGCTCGCCCGGCTCGAGTCCTCGCTCGCCTCGGCGCTGCTCGCCGCGGCCACCGGAGCGCTCGACACCCTGCCCGAGCTGCGCTGGTCCGACGGCGCTGCCGTCACCGTCGTCATCGCTGGGCACGGCTACCCGCAGGACGTCCGGACCGGCGACGAGATCACCGGCATCGTCGAGGCCGAGGCGCTCGACGGCGTCCACGTCCTGCACGCCGGGACAGCAGCGCCCGACGGCGTCCTGGTCAGCTCCGGCGGGCGCGTCCTGTCCGTGGTGGGCATCGGCGCGGACCTTGCCGTCGCGCGGGACGCGGCGTACGCGGGCGTGGACCGCATCCACCTCGACGGCTCCCAGCACCGCACGGATATCGCGGCCGCCGTCGCCTGACGACGCGTCCGGGAGCCACCCTCATCACCCCGCTCCCCGCTCCCCGCTCCCCGCTCCCCGCTCCCCGCACTCGCCGCTGCGCCGTGAGCTCGTTTACGCCCCTCATGTCTGCCTGGGCATCATTGACGAGTCCACGCGACCTGTGGCGCGGGGGGTGCCGCAGGCTCCATACTCGGTCGTTACCGAGGCGACTGCCTGGCCGGGGATCGCATCTCAACGAGGAGACGACATGGACCGCAACGACGCCACCCACCACCGCCTGATGCTCAGCACCGAGATCTCCCGCCGCCGGCTACTCTCCATGGCCGCGGTCGGCGCTGTCGGTGGGGTCCTGGCCGGCGGCGCCGCCCAGGCGGCACCAAAGCCGGACGACGGCAGCTACCGTCTGACCGTGCTGGGCACGACCGACACCCACGGCAACGTCTTCAACTGGGACTACTTCAAGGACGCGGAGTACACCGACCGTGCCCAGAACGACATCGGTCTGGCCAAGATCTCCACGCTGGTCACCGCCATGCGGGGCGAGCGTGGCGCCCGCAACTGCCTGACGCTCGATGCCGGGGACACCATCCAGGGCACGCCGCTGTCCTACTACTACGCCAAGGTCGACCCCATCACCGAAGGTCACCCGCACCCGATGGCCGCCGCGATGAACCAGATCGGCTACGACGCCGCGGCCATCGGCAACCACGAGTTCAACTACGGCCTGGACGTGCTACGCACCTTCGACAGCCAGCTCGACTTCCCGCTGCTGTGCGCCAACGCCGTCGACTGGAACACGGCCGTGCCCGTCTTCACGCCGTATGTCATCCACACGGTGAACCCCCGTGGCGGCAAGAAGATCAAGGTCGGCATCCTGGGCCTGGTCACACCCGGGGTGGCGATCTGGGACAAGGCCAACGTGGAGGGCAAGGTGCGCTTCCCGGGGATCGTCGAGCAGGCCAAGGCCTTCGTCCCGCGGATGAAGGCGGCCGGCGCCGACCTCGTCATCGTGTCCTGCCACTCCGGTGCGGACACCTCGAGCTCGTACGGTGACGCCCTGCCCTACCCGGAGAACGCCAGCACCCTGATGGCCCAGCAGGTCCCCGGGATCGACGCCATCCTCGTCGGGCACGCCCACCTGGAGATTCCGGAACGTTTCGTGACCAACGAGCAGACCGGGCAGCAGGTGCTGCTCTCCGAACCGCTCAAGTGGGGCATGCGCCTGACGGTGATGGACCTGGACCTGGTCAAGGTCCGCGGCGCGTGGAAGCTCGCCGCCGCGCATGCGCACCTGCTCAACGCCAGCTCCGTGCCCGAGGACCCCGAGATCGCGTCGATCCTGCGCGGTGACCACGAGACGGTACGCGGCTACGTCAACTCGGTTATCGGGACGAGCGCCACGGCGATGTCCGCGCAGACCTCCCGGTTCGAGGACACGGCGGCCATGGACTTCATCAACCACGTCCAGTCGGACGAGGTCACCAAGGCGCTGGCCGGGACCCCCGAGGCAAGCTTGCCGGTGCTCTCCATCGCGGCCCCGTTCAACCGCGACGCGGCAATCCCCGCCGGCGACGTCACCGTGCGCGACGTGGCGGGTCTGTACATCTACGACAACACCCTGCTGGCGATCACCATCACCGGGGCGCAGGTGCACGCCTACCTCGAGTTCTCGGCCCGCTACTTCAAGCAGGTGCCCGGCACCGGCCCCTTCAACCCGGACCAGATCACGAACGCGGTCACCGACACGGCGCCGAACGGCACCCCCGACTACAACTACGACATCATGGCCGGCTTCACCGCGGCGCTCACGTACGACATCGACATCGCCCAGTCGCCCGGATCGCGTATCAAGAACCTGGCCTACGGTGGCGGCCCGCTCGATCCCGCGCAGCGGTTCGTCATCGCGATCAACAACTACCGCCAGTCGGGCGGCGGCAACTTCCCGGGAGTCACGACCGCTCCCGTGGTCTACAACGCCCAGCAGGAGATCCGACAGCTCATCATCGACTGGGTGAGCGCCGAGGGGCAGATCGATCCGGCGAACTTCTCGACCTACGACTGGCAGCTCACGGCCAACGGCCAGCCGGTGCTCGTTGAGGGCGCTGCCGAGGGCGGTCGCCACTGACCCGGGTGCTCGGTGGGCACCCATGCTGACCCGGTGCCGTCCACCGTCGCCGGCGCGGGACTGAGCGGGGCCGCACGGAAGCCACCCTCACCTGTTCTCGTCGTACGCGGCTGGCCAGGCGTTTGGGTGCCTTGTTCCGCCAGGCGTGCTCGGCCAGCTCTCCGAGACGCCTTGTCGGGACCGCGCCCAGAGCAACGCGCAGCCCCACGAATCTCGGGCCGCTGCCGTTGCGCCACACCTCCTCGTAGCCCTCTGGTTCGGCGTCGGCCGCCTCCTCGACCTCCGGCCATGGCCGTCCCGTAGACGCGGATGTCGTCGAGCCCGATCATCTGGTCCCCTTCCCGGTCCGATGCGGCCTCAGCCTCGGAACCGTGGGCTGAACCCCGAGCCGGAGCGGGGCGCGTATGCGAACCACCCGGCCCCGCTGGGGTGACCCTCGTGCTCGGCGATCACCGGTTCCCCCTCGTTGCCGGAGCCGCCAAGGAGTGCACGGGTGATCGCGTCACCGTCGGCCATCATCTCCTCCAGGGCGGCGCGCAGCTCTGGGT
>JAENWO010000144.1 GCA_016649925.1 Actinomycetales bacterium | reverse complement strand
CTCGTACTCTCCGGCTAATGGCATGCAGCCAGTCAAGCACTCATGGCCCACAACGCACGCATGGCCCACAACGCACGCATGGCCCACAACGCACGCATGGCCCACAACGCACGCATGGCCCACAACGCACGCATGGCCCACAACGCACGCATGGCCAGGGTAACCGTCGGCACGGCCCCGGCGAGCCCCCGCGTTGACTCATCGAAAATGCCCGCGAAACGGCTTCGTTGCCTCATGAGTCAGATGCCCGCCTAGGCGGCGTGTCTGCGGCCGGGAGGCAGGGATGGCGGGCCAACGTGAGACATGGTGTTGACGATGAGAGAACGGCAGGCAGTGACCCGGACGGTGGCGACCCGGTACCGGTCGGCGTCGAAGGGCGCGAAGAAGCAGATCCTGGACGAGCTGTGCGCCACCACGGGCTGGCACCGCGATCACGCCCGCAAGGCGCTGCGCCAGGCGCTGGGCACGCGTCCGGTAGGACGGACTCGACGCAAGCCGGCCAAGCCACGGCCACCGAAGTACGGCGAGGAGGTCATCGCCGCGCTGCGCAAGGTGTGGGCGGTGATGAACTGCGCGGCCGGCAAGCGGATGGCGCCGTTCATGGCCGAGATCGTCGAGCGGCTGCGGGGGTGCGGGGAGCTGGACATCACCGACGAGACCGCCGCGTTGCTGTGCTCGATGTCGGCGGCCACGATCGATCGCCGGCTCGCCGCGGACCGCAAGAAGCTGGCGCTCAAGGGCCGCTCGGGCACCAAACCAGGCACGCTGCTGAAGTCACAGATCCCGATCCGTACCTGGGCCCAGTGGGACGAGCAGCGCCCCGGGTTCGTCGAGATCGACTGCGTCGGCCACGAGGGCGGGGACCCCTCGGGCGACTTCTGCCAGACCCTGACCGTCACCGACATCCACACCGGCTGGACCGAGACCCAGGCGGTGAAGAACAAGGCCCAGAAGTGGGTCTTCGCCGCCCTGGTCGACATCCGGGAGGCCTTCCCGTTCCCGATCAAGGGCATCGATTCGGACAACGGTTCGGAATTTATCAACCACCACCTGGTGCGCTGGTGTGAGGAGCACGAGCTCACCTTCACCCGCTCCCGGGCGGGCAACAAGAACGACGGGGCCCACGTGGAGGAGAAGAATTGGTCGGTGGTGCGCAAGGCGGTGGGCTACCACCGCTACGACACCCCCGCCGAGCAGGACCTGCTCAACCGGCTCTACGGCCTGCTGCGACTGCAGAACAACTTCTTCTCCCCCAGCCAGAAGCTCATCGAGAAGCACCGCCACGGCGCGAAGGTCACCAAGCGCTACGACACCGCCCAGACGCCCTACCAGCGGGTGCTGGCCGATCCGAACGTCACCAAGAAGGCCAAGACCGCCCTCACCCGCCTGTACACGCGGCTCAACCCCGCCCAGCTACGCCGCGACATCCTCGACCTGCAAGACGAGATCCTGGCCACCGTCAGAGCCAAGCACCAGCCCGCCAGGCTGCCCGTCGACCCCGCCCCCACGCGGGCACTTTCAGACGAGGCAACGAAGAGAACTACGCGGGCATCTTGACACGAGGCAACAGGCGGGAGGCATCGACTTGGGCCGCTGCGGGGCTCCCTCTGCCTGGATGCACGCGATAATGACACCGACGGCGCAAGGGGCGCCCTTGCCCGTCGCACCGATCGGGGCACACGGGCCGCCCTCGCGGGGTGCCGGGCCGCAGCCCGGCCCGCAGGGGGAGTCAACTGGACCCCCGGCACGAGAGGAGCCCGATGCCGCAGGACCAGCCACGCATCGCGATGCTCTCCGTGCACACCTCGCCGCTCGACCAGCCCGGGACGGGAGATGCGGGTGGCATGAACGTCTATGTCACCGGGCTCGCCCAGGCGCTCGCAGGTCGCGGTGCGCGGGTCGAGATCTTCACGCGCGCCACGGACTCGACCCTGCCGGACGCCGTCGAGCTGTCCGAGGGGGTGCTCGTCCGCCACATCCCCGCCGGGCCCTACGAGAGACTCGACAAGGCCGAGCTGCCCGGCCAGCTGTGCGCCTTCACAGCGGGGCTGCTGCGCACCGAGGCCGGAAGAGCCCCGGCGCGGTACGACGTCGTGCATTCCCACTACTGGCTCTCCGGTCAGGTGGGCCAGGCCGCGGCGGACCGGTGGCAGGTCCCACTGGTGCACACGATGCACACGCTCGCCAAGGTGAAGAACGCCGCGCTCGCCCCGGGGGACAGCCCCGAGCCGCTCGGCCGGGTGATCGGCGAGGGGCAGGTGGTCGCGGCGTCGCACGCCCTGGTGGCAAGCACGGCCAAGGAGGCCGCCGACCTGGTCGAGATGTACGACGCCGATCCCGCCTCGGTGCACGTCGTCGCACCGGGGATCGACCTGGACCTGTTCAACCCGGGGACGGCCGACGTCGGACCGGCCGGGCTGGCGTCCGCCCAGGACCGTGCCCGCGGTGTCGTCGGGCTGCCCGCCGGCGAGCAGGTCATCCTGTTCGCCGGTCGTATCCAGCCGCTCAAGGCTCCCGACGTGCTGGTGCGGGCCCTGGCCGCGATCAGCGCGCGCGGGCTCCCCGTCCCTCTGCTCGTCGTCCTCGGTGGACCGAGCGGTGACCCGCGTGCCGTCGGGGAGCTGCATGCTCTCGCGGCCAGGCTCGGTGTGGCGGACAGGGTCCGGATCCGTCCGCCGGTCGAGCGGGCAGCCCTGGCCCAGTGGTACCGCGCCTCCGACCTGGTGGCGGTGCCGTCGCGCACTGAGTCCTTCGGCCTGGTCGCCGCCGAGGCGCAGGCCTGCGGTACGCCAGTGGTCGCCGCCGGCGTGGGCGGTCTGCGCACCGTCGTGGTGGACGGCGTCTCCGGAATCCTGGTCCGGGGCCACGGCGCCCGCGGGTGGGCGCGGGCACTGTCCGACCTCCTGGCCGACCCCGACCGCCGGGCCCTGCTGGGGATGGGAGCGTACCGGCACGCACGGCGGCTGAGCTGGGACGTCGCGGGGGCGGCCGTCCTCAAGGTCTACGACGTCGCGCAGGAACGCCTGCGCGCGGAAGGCCGTTCTGCAGCGGGCTAGCGGCGTGCCGTCTTGCGGGCCTCGGGGGTCAGCCGGTCGCTGTCACCGGACGCACGAGAGCCCGCAGGGTGCGCAGCGCAACCGAGAGCGATGCGATGCCGGGCTGTTCGATGGCGGAGATCGCCTCGAGCGACGAGACGGCCCGGGGGACCGCCGAACCCCCGGCCTCCGACCACTCGGCGATCCGCGCCTCGACGTCCCCGGCGGGCGAGCTCCCGGCGCGCACCGCACGCGTGAGTGCCTCCACCGCGGAGTACAGGTCGTCCCGCATCGCCGCCCGGGCCAGCGCGTCCCACCGGTCGTCGCGGGGGAGGCCGGCCACCCGGATCAGCAGGTCGTCGATGCCGAAGTGCTCGGAGACGGCGAAGTAGAGCGGGGCGACCTCCTCGAGCGCCCCGTCGGACCCGTCCGCGATCTCCACCACGTCGAGCAGGGAGAGCGAGGCGAGCAGCCCGGTCGCGCTTTCAGCCAGCTCCTGCGGCACGCCCGCAACCCGCAGCTCCGCCACCCGCTCGGTGTACCGCTCGTGCTCCGCGCCGAGCAGCAGGCCCCCCATCCGGCCGGCGAACTGCTGCACCGGGCCGCGGAAGCGCTCCACCTCCGCCTCGACGTCCACGGAGTCGGGGCGGTTGTGCACGAACCACCGCGAGGCCCGGTCCAGCAGCCTGCGGAAGCCGAGGTAGAGGGAGGTCTGGGTGGCCGTGTCCACCACGTTGTCCAGGGCCTCCACCGCCGCGACGTACTCCGAGAGGCCGAAGATCTCCCGGGACGCCACGAACGCCTGTGCCACCTGCTCGCTGCTGGCCCCGGTCTCATCGGTGGCTCGGAAGGCGAACGTGATGCCCCCGCGGTTCACCATCGAGTTCACCACCGCGTTGATGATGATCTCCCGGCGCAGCGGGTGCTCGGCCAGCTGGTCGGCGTACCGCTCGCGGATGGCCTCGGGGAAGTAGTCGGCCAGCGTCTGCTGGAACCACTGCCCGTCGGCGAGGTCGGTGCCGGTCAGGTCCGCCTTCAGCGCCAGCTTCGAATAGGCCACGAGCACGCAGAACTCCGGCAGGGTCAGGCCCTGGCCGCCTCCCTCGCGCCGGGCGATCTCCGCGTCGCCGGGCAGGTACTCGATGGCCCTGTCCAGCTCACCGCGTGCCTCCAGCCACTGGATCAGCCGGTGGTGGACGGGCAGCATCGCGAGGCTCTGGGCGCGGCTGTTGCCGAGCAGCACGTTTTGCTCGTAGTTGTCCCGCAGCACCTGGTGGGCCACCTCGTCCGTCATGGAGGCGAGCAGCTCGTTGCGCTCGTCCATGGTCAGGACGCCGTCCCGGGTGAGTCCGGTGAGCAGGATCTTGATGTTGACCTCGCGGTCCGAGGTGCCGACGCCGGCGGAGTTGTCGATAGCGTCGGTGTTGATCCGCACGCCGTTGCTCGCGGCCTCGATCCGGCCCAGCTGGCTCGCGCCGAGGTTGCCGCCCTCGCCCACCACCCGGCACCGCAGGTCGCCGCCGTCCACGCGGATCGCGTCGTTGGCCCGGTCGCCGATGTCGGCGTTGTTCTCGCGTGAGGACTTGATATAGGTGCCGATCCCGCCGTTGAAGACCAGGTCGACGGGCGCGAGCAGGATCGCGTGGATGAGCTCGGCCGGGGTCAGGGCGGTGACAGCCTCGTCCAGGCCGAGCGCCTCGCGCACCTGGCGGCTGACCGGCACCGACTTCGCCGAGCGCGGGAACACGCCCCCGCCCTCGCTGAGCAGCCCGGCGTCGTAGTCGGCCCAGGACGAGCGTGGCAGCTCGAACAGCCGCTTCCGTTCCGGGTAGGAGCGGCCCGCGTCCGGGGTCGGATCGAGGAAGACGTGCCGGTGGTCGAAGGCCGCGACGAGGCGGATGTGCTCCGAGAGCAGCATGCCGTTGCCGAACACGTCGCCGCTCATGTCACCGATGCCCACCACGGTGAAGTCCTCGGTCTGGGTGTTCTGACCGAACTCGCGGAAGTGCCGTTTGACCGACTCCCACGCCCCGCGCGCGGTGATACCCATGGCCTTGTGGTCATAGCCCGCGGACCCGCCCGAGGCGAACGCGTCGTCCAGCCAGAAGCCGTACTCTCGCGACAGGTCGTTCGCGATGTCGCTGAACGAGGCGGTGCCCTTGTCCGCCGCCACCACCAGGTACGGGTCGTCGTCGTCGTGGCGCACCACCCGCGCGGGCGGCACGACGGCAGATCCCACCCGGTTGTCGGTGATGTCCAGCATCCCGCGGATGAAGCTCTTGTACGCGGCAACGCCTTCGTCGAGCCAGGCCTGCCGGTCCACGCCGGGGTCGGGGAGCCGCTTGGCGATGAACCCGCCCTTCGAGCCGGTGGGGACGATCACGGCGTTCTTGACCATCTGCGCCTTGACCAGCCCGAGGACCTCCGTGCGGAAGTCCTCGCGGCGGTCGCTCCAGCGCAACCCACCCCGGGCGACCTTCCCGAAGCGTAGGTGCACGCCCTCGACCCGGGGTCCGTAGACCCAGATCTCGAACATCGGCTTCGGGTCCGGCAGGCCCGGAACCCGGTGGCAGTCGAGCTTGAGGCTCACCTGCGGTGCCGGTTCGCCGTCGGGCCCGACGCGGTAGTAGTTGGTCCGCAGCGTCGCCCGGACCACTCCGACGAAGGCGCGCAGGATCCGGTCCTGGTCCAGGCTCGCGACGGACTCCAGGCCGGTGGAGACTGCGTCGGCGACCTCCTGCTCGGCGCGGTCGCGCCCCCGTCCCGGACCGGCTGCCGGGCCGTCCGGGTCGAACCGGGTCTCGAAGAGCTCGACCAGCTGGGCCGCGAGCGCGGGGTTGGCCACGAGTGCGGCCTCCTGGTACTCGACGCTGAACGCGGACCCGATCTGTCGCAGGTACCGGGCGATCGTGCGCAGGATGACCACCTGCCGCCAGTGCAGGCCGGCGGTGAGGACGAGGGCGTTCAGGGCGTCGCTCTCGGCGCGGCCCGACCAGACGGCGACGAACGCCTCCTCGAACGCATTCGCCGTCGCGCCGTCATCGCCCCAGACCTCGGCGCTGGCAGCGCCCAGGCCGAAGTCGTAGACGTGCACCTCGAAGTCGTCGCTGTCGGTGATCTCGTACGGCCGCTCGTCGATGACCTCCAGGCCGAGGTCGGTGAACATCGGCAGCACGTCGGTCAGGGACAGCGGGTGGCGCCGGTAGAGCTTGAAGCGGCGGACCCTGGGTGATCCCTGGTCCGGGTCATACAGGTGCACCGAGACGTCGGTCTCGCTCGCCAGCGCCTCCAGCCGGCCCAGGTCGTAGACGGCGGCCGGGAAGTCGAAGTCCTCCTTGTAGGCCTCGGGGAAACCACCCGCGAACCGGCTGACGACGCGGGCCGCGCTCTCGTCGTCGCGCTCGGCGTGCTCGTCGTGGACGGCGTGCCCCGCGTGCTCCGCGTGGACGGCGTGCTCCGCGTGCTCCGCGTGGACGGCGTCGGCGAGCCTCTCCTCCCAGGTGCGGGTGGCCTCGAGCAGGCGGCGTTGGAGCGCGGCGGTGTCGACG
>JAENWO010000551.1 GCA_016649925.1 Actinomycetales bacterium | reverse complement strand
GCCCCTTCCAGGTTCGGCTGGCGGCACTGCATCGCGACGACGTCCCTCGTCTGCAGTCTGAGCTCAAATACCTCCTCGCAGGTGATGACGTGCTCATGCGGCGGGATCGAGCCGGCCAGCGCATTGACCATCGTCGTCTTGCCCGCCTGCGTCGCGCCGGAGACGAGGATATTGAGGCCGCTCACGACGGCGGCGTCGAGGAACGCGGCCGCCTCGCTGGTGAGCGAGCCGAGCGCCACCAGATCCGTCAGGTGGCTCGCGCGGACGATGTACTTGCGGATGTTCACCGCCCAGTGCCGGCGGGTGACGTCCGGGATCACCGCATGCAGCCGCTCCCCGGTGGGCAGAGATGCGTCCACGAACGGTGTCGAGAGGTCCAGCCGACGACCCGACGTGCGCAGCATCCGTTCCACCAGGTCCCGGATCTGCGACTCCTCGAGGATCGTCGTCGTCAGCTCGGCGCGTCCGCTGCGGGCAACGAAGACCTTGCCGGGCTCGTTGATCCAGACTTCTTCGATCTCCGGGTCGTCGAGGTACCGCTGCAGCGGGCCGAGGCCGGTGATGACGTCGTGCAGCGCCTTCGTGGTGTCGCCAACGTCATCGAGCTGTGGCACCAGGCCCAGGAGCGAGCGGTCGTCGTAGTCGGCGACGGCCGCGGCGATCAGGGCACGGACGTCGTCGGTGTCCCGCGCCGGGTCCAGGCCACGGCGGCGGATCAGCTCTCGCACCTCCCCCTCGAGGAGTACCACGCCATCGGCCATGCTCCCCCGCCCGTCTGCCCGCGCTCCCTCCCTGCTCGGGATGCGATCGGGTGCGGCCCACCCTAGGTCCGCCGTCCGACTACGGAAAGGGGGTGTGCACAACCTGAACGGTCAGCGGTGCTCGCACATGGCCATCGGACGTGCATACACCCTCCAGACTTTGGAAACTTTAGGATGCTTCATTGAATCTTCCAAAGCCCTCGAAACTCAGTAGACGGAGATGGATCCCGTGGCCAACCCCAACACGCCCAATGCTGGCGCCGAGCCGCAGGCTGTCGTTGGTCGCGATGACCAGCGGTGCTCGCAGGTCTGTCTCGCGGACGGTCCGTGAGGGCGGTCACCTGACTCTCGCGTGCGAGGAACCCCGCCATGCCGCGCTCCCCCGAGGCCATCACGCGGGCATGTGCCCAACGGAACAACGGCGCGGCGAAAGGCGAGAGCACACGCATCCACCGCCGTCGGACCTCCACGTGCCAGACGATCTGCGCGACCACACGCTCCGACGTCCGGCGCACGGTCCAGGCGCCCTCGCCGGTGAGGTGGGGCACCACGCCGGCCCCGCGCCAGGAAAGGCGGCTCGACGGCGACCAGCTCGACGGCGAAGCCAAGCCCGTAACCGATCGGGTCGCACGGGTTGTACTCCCACCTATGGCCTTCCGCCGGCGACCGCACGGGGAAGGGCAAGGTCCGCACTGTGGACGACACCCTGCGCTCAGCGTCCACGCGCGGCGGCATGGCCGCCCGCGACCCCGGCGCCCGTGCCGCGTTGATCCCGCAGGGGCGGCCGACGAGCGGCGTCGCCCCTGCGGGGTCGTTCACCCTACCCGACGACCTACAGGAGACCGGTCGTGGTGAGCCAGTCGGTGGCGATCGTCGCGGCGTCCAGCTGGTCGACCACGCTGCTCGCGTTCAGTGCGATGAGGTCCTCGGTGCTGAGCTGGGCACTCACCGCGTTGATGACGTCGGAGATCTCGTCGGCGATGTCGGCGCGCACGAGCGGGACGACGTTCTGCGCGAGGATCATGCCCTCGGGGTCCTC
>JAENWO010000410.1 GCA_016649925.1 Actinomycetales bacterium | reverse complement strand
TCCTGGGCAACCTTGCGGCTGACCAGGACTTTCTTCGTAGCGGGGACAGGATTTGAACCTGTGACCTCTGGACGCCACCAGGGGCATCGCGACTACTACTGACAAGACCCGGAAGCTACCGAATACCTCGGTTCTGTGAGAGAATCGCCCTCGCTTCCGAACCTCAGAGTACCGGACTGGTACCGACAAGCACCGAGCGTTTCTGGATACTAAGTGGACACGGGTCGAATCCGCGGTCGAGCCCAACTGCACCCGATCCCGTTGGGCTATCCAACTCGACGGCGGATGCTCCAGCCGGCTCGGCTTCCCGCCGTGTACCACGTCCATTAACTCCACCCTCCGGCATTGGTTCAGATGAACCGCTGCGCTTGCCGTCTGCCGGGGTACCTTGAGGTACCGGGACAGCCGTTCTGGTCGGCGCACTCCGGGGTGCCGCACGGTCACTTTAGAGAGGCGTAGTCGATGCCAGTCTTCATAGTGGAGCGTCAGTTCGTAGACCAGCTGGAGGCCGCACCCGGTGCCTTCGACGCGATCAACCGGATCAACGACGAGGCAGGGGTGCGCTGGCTCAGCTCCTTCCTGTCTGCTGACAAGCGCAAAACGTTCTGCCTCTACGAGGCCGACGACGTCGACGCCATCCGCACGGCGGCAATCCGCGCCGGCATCCCGGCCGACGCGATCATGGAGTTGTCCGGCACCATCGCTCCGGACGGCACCTTCGCCCCGCTGTAGCAATCGGGTGGGCAACTAGAGCAGGGCGTGCTCAGTGGCGAAGACCGCTGCCTTGGTGCGGTTTGGCGCGTCGGTCTTGATCAGGATGCTGCGCACGTGGTTGGCCGCGGTGTTGGCGCTGATGAACAACTGTTCGCCGATCTCCCGGTTGGACAGACCATGAGCGACCAGGCGGAGCACGTCGACCTCCCGTTCGGTCAGGCCGTTCGGCAGGGGCCGGGACTCGGCATGAGGTGCAGGGTCTGTATCGAGGTCCCGGAGAACGCGGCGATGTCCGATCCGCCGTGCCAGGGCACGCGCCTCCTCGGCGAGTCCTGCGGCCGCGGGACCCGCCGTCTCAGCATGTCTGGCCCGGTGGCGGCTCCAGGCGGCCAGTGTCTCCGCCTGATGGGTGACCGCGCGCATTCGCCGGTCCATGGCGAGGGCACGCTCGAAGTGCTGGTCGGCACTCGGCGCGCCGAGCAGGGAGTCGAGCTCCGCTAGGTAGCGGTCTCCGCTGCCGAAAACGGCAGCGTTCGCGCCAGCCATCAGGTTGGCACCGGCGTACTCGGCCAGCAAGGGGCGGACTTGCGCGGCTGCGGCCGTGTCTTCGAGCGCGACGGCGGCCTCGGCGGTGAAGGCCAGCACCCCGGCCCACTGGGCGCCAGCCCGATGATCGGAGATCCGGCTGCACAGGTGCGTTAGCACCTGGGCGGCTGGCCCCCACAGCTCCAGCTCCGTATACAACGCGAGCAGTCCCGGCAACCAGTGGTGGTCAAGGCTTTCGTCTCCCGTGACGTGGGGGCGGACCTCTTCGAGGCCACCGGTGACCCGCCGGAGCATGAACTGCTGCACGCCCCACGTGCCCTCGGTGGCACCGCCGAACTCATGACTGAACTGATCATCGAGCCACGCGACGATGTGCTCGGCACCCGCGAAGTCTCCGACGGCGTACAGGTGGGTGTAGCGAGAGCACCCGGCGACGTACCGGAAGAATGGTTGCCCGCGCGACAGTGCGATCTCGGTCAGATCACGTTGAGCGCTGGTCCAGGCGGGTTCGTCGCCCACAATGTATGCGAACCCGCCGCGGTGGAAGGCTGCCGGACCAATGAATTCGACGTCGCCGAGGCGCGATCCGATCTGCTGGAGCTCGAGTGCGCGGGCCAAAAGCTCGGGCGCCAATGCTGGGGTCAGGCCCTGCCACAGGGTGGCGCCGAGGGCGTGGGCGACGAGTCGCTCGTTCCCGTCGGCGCGGGCCCGCTCCAATGCATCCTCGCCGAGCCTGCGTGCCTCGCGGGAGTCACCGGTGAACGAGGCGGCCCGTCCCATGCTTGCGCGGGCGCGCACGTACAGCGGATCGTGATGATCCAGCCCAGCGGCTTGCAGGGCCTCGCTGAGCATGGCCAGCGAGCGCTGGCCGCTCGCGGACGGTCGCCACGACGAGTCCTCGTGACCGATGGCGGCCAGCAGCCGAACCTGGGGGTTCTCGTCCGTGCCCAGGTCCTCGTAGATTTGCCTGGCGGTCGGGAAGTCGCCCGCATGCATGTGGCAACGGGCAGCGGCCGAGAGCAGCTCGACCCGCGGTGGGCCTTCAGCGACGTGCAGTTGCGCTGCCCGCTCGTACAGCGCGGCGGCCTCGCCGTGAGCGATGCTGCGCACCGCCTGTTGTGCTGCGAGCACCAGGTAGTGGACCGCCTTGCCCCCGTGTCCGAGCGCCCGGGCCTGAACGTAGTGGTGCGCCAGCTGGGCCACCATCCCCGGGTCGTCCTCGCCACCGCGACGCTCGAGAACCTCCGCGACGCGCGCATGCGCGGATGCGAGATCGCTGGCCGACATCCGGTCGAGCACGGCCTGGCGAGCTAGCGAATGTGCGAAGCGGTATCCGCCGTCATCGGCGTCTGCGACCAAAAGACCGGCGCGGGCCGCGAGGTCGATCCCCTCGAGGACTGTGTCCGCACCGAGAGGGCTGGCTTGGACCAGGAGCCCGGGCTCCACGACGTCGCCGACGACCGCTGCTAGTTCGATAACCCGCGCGTGGTCGACGTCGAAAGCCGCCAGCCGACGGGCCAGTGCATCCTGGACCGACTGCGGTGCCTGCGCCGTCGCCGAACGTACGGCGCTGAGACCGCCGCGGGTCGCGAGGTCGTGCCAGTACTCCTGGAGGAAGAACGGATTCCCGCCTGTGTGGTCGCGCAGCACCGGTGCGGCCGCTCGGGCCGAATTCAGCGAGACCCCGGCCTCGCGGACGAGGTACTCGACCACTTCCTCGGTGGTAAGGCCGACGAGGTCGACCCGGGCGACACCGTCCAGACGGTGCAGGTCCGCGAGGGCGAAGCTGACGGC
>JAENWO010000287.1 GCA_016649925.1 Actinomycetales bacterium | reverse complement strand
GCAGTGAGGCGGGTGAAGCGCGTCCGCACCCCCCGGCCGGCGGCCGTGGTCCTCACCGCCGAGCAGGAGGCAGCCGAGCAGGCCAAGCACCGCGAGATCCTGCGGGTGCTCAGCGTCCTGCTGCTCGCGATGTTCGTCACGATGCTCTCCAGCACCATCGTCGGCAACGCGCTGCCCCGGATCATCGCCGAGCTCGAGGGCAACCAGACCCAGTACACCTGGGTGGTCACCTCGACCCTGCTCGCGTCGACCGCGGCGACGCCGATCTTCTCCAAGCTCGGCGACCTGTTCGACAAGAAGCGGCTCATGCTCGTGGGTCTGGTGGTCTTCGCCGCCGGCTCGCTGCTCTCCGGCATGGCGCAGAGCGCCAACATGCTCATCGGGTTCCGCGTGCTCCAGGGCATCGGGCTCGGCGCCACCCAGGCGATGACGATGTTGATCATCGCGACGATCATCGCGCCGCGTCAGCGCGGCCGCTACAACGGGTACATGGGCGCCACGATGGCCGTGGCCACCGTCTCAGGGCCGCTCATCGGTGGCGTCATCGTGGACGTCTCCTGGCTGGGGTGGCGGTGGTGCTTCTTCAGCGCCGTACCCGTGGTGCTCTTCGCGATCTTCGCGCTGGCCCGGCGTCTGCACGTGCCCCACGTCCGGCGCGCCAACGCCCGAGTGGACTGGCTCGGCTCGCTGATCATCACCGCTGCGGTCAGCACCCTGCTGATCTGGCTGTCCCTCGCCGACCACCAGTTCGCCTGGGTGTCCTGGCCCAGCGTCGTGATGGTCACCGGGAGCATCATCCTCGGGGTCGCGTTCGTCCTCGTGGAGAACCGCGTTCCGGAACCGATCGTGCCCATGTGGATCCTGCGGGAGCGCACCACGGCCCTGGCGATCGTCGCCAGCCTCGGGGTGGGCACCGTGATGTTCGGCTCCAACGTCTTCCTCGGCCAGTACTTCCAGATCGCGCGGGGCTACAGCCCCACGGACGCGGGGCTGCTGACGCTGCCGATGATGCTGGGCGTGTTCCTGGGCTCGACGCTCGCCGGGCGGTGGGTCACCATCCTCGGCCGCTGGAAGCGGTTCGTCGTCGCCGGGATCTCCATGTTGATGGTGGGCACCGCGATGCTCGGCATGATCGACTCCACCACCTCGCTGCTCTCGCTGAGCGTGGGGATGGCGATCGCCGGGCTCGGTCTGGGCGCCTCGATGCAGAACCTGGTCCTCGCCGTCCAGAACACCGTCCCGCTCGCACACCTCGGAGCGGCCAGCGGGTCCGTGACGTTCTTCCGCTCCCTCGGTGGGGCGATGGGTGTGCAGATCCTCGGGGCCGTGCTCGTGCACCGGCTCGGCTCGCTCACCGCCGAACGACTGGCGGCTGCCGGTATCCCGGTCAGCACAGACATGAGCGCGGACAGCATCGACATCGCCGCGCTCCCGCCCCACGTCGCCGAGATCGTGCGGGGCGCCTACGGCGACGGGATGGGGACGGTCTTCTCGGTCGCGGCCGGTCTGTGCGTGCTCGCGCTCCTCGCCACCGCCTTCATGCGCGGCAGCACCCTGTGCGACTCCGTCGACCTCGAGGAGCTCGTCGTCGAGAAGTTGCCGCGGGACGTATCGGCCGGGTCGACGGCGTCTGCCGCTGCCGGGTCGACGGCGTCTGCCTGTGGCTGAGCGGTGGCCGATGGCCGATGGCCGATGGCCGAGGACTCACCAGCTACGCGGTAGGCGGCGGCCCCTGGTCCTCCCGCGTTCGCGGGAGGTTCAGGGCATCCGGCGCCCCAGCCAGTCGAAGACCAGGTACTCGAAGCGCGACCGTGCGGGCTCACGGGAGAGCGCCAGGTCGTGCCGGCCACCGGGGACGCGCAGCACCGTCACGTCCGAGCCGATGCCGGCGGCACGGGAGCGGATGTGGCGCACGTCCAGCACACAGTCGGTATTCGCGAGCTCGTCCGCCGTCGGGGTCTTGTGGTCACCGGAGCGCGCCGAGGTGCAGACCAGGACGGGGACCCGGATGGACAGTCCCTTCTTGATGTGGCCGTGGCCGCGTCGGACCGCGCGTAGCCAGCCGGCGTGCACGGGGAAGCCCTCCAGGGGCTTCCACGCGAGGTCGTAGTCGTAGTCCCCGCCGGTGGAGGAGTGCAGTGAGCGGCCGTACGCGTCGCCGAGCGTGCCGACCGGGACGTGCGGGGCGAACCGACCGAGAACGTCGATGATCCGGGTGCCGATCACCCGGTCGAACCACGACGAGTTGAGGTCGAACCAGGGGCTGTTCAGGACGAGGGCGTCCACCCGCCCCGGGTGGTCGTTGGCGTAGAGCGAGGCCACCAGCCCACCGGTGGAGTGTCCGAGCAGCACCACCTCGGCGTGTCCCTGTTCGCCGCGGAGGATGTCAACGGCGGCGTCGAGCTCCTCGTCGTACGTCCGCAGGTCGGTGACCCAGGCGGGCATACGCCCCGGGCGGATGGAGCGGCCGTAGTCTCGCAGCTCCAGGGCGTAGAAGTCGTACCCCTGTGCGCGCCACGCATCGGCGTGTGCCGTCTGGAAGAAGTAGTCCGTGAAGCCGTGGAGGTAGAGCACCGCACGGTTCCGGGTGCCGGCGTCGCGGCGGTGCACGAGCGTGGCAACGGCCCCGCCACCGGCGTCGGGCGTCAGGGGGATGGTGCGGGCGACCCAGTCGTCGCCGAGCACGTCGTCGACGAGGGTGGGTCCAGGTGCGGTGGTCACCGGGACATCATCCCAGCCCACACCTGCCAATTTCTCGTCGATCTGGTCGCTGAGAGGGACCAGATCGACGAGGAAGAACAGGATAGGGGGGAGGGTCGCTCAGCGGGCGACTCCGGCGAGGACCTGGATCACGCTCGGCGCGGGTCCGCAGCCGGCGGACACCCCCGCCGTGGCCAGCACGGAGCGGGCGTCGGCGTCGGCGTGCAGGGCGTGCAGGAGGGCGACGGCCTCGGGCAGCTCGCGCTGGTCGTCGACCGGTTGCCACCGCCCGTTCACTACGGTGTACGCGGCCCGCGGTCCCTCGGTGACGTAGGCGCGGACCGCGCGCACAAGTCGGTCGACGTCCTCGGGCGTGGTGCCCAGGCCGATGCTGGCGCGCAGGGCACCGGTGTCCAGGCCGCGCGCCGCGAGCAGCGGGTGGGCGCAGAACCGTCCGTCGCGCACGCCGATGCCGTGCTCGGCCGAGAGGAACGCGGCGACGAGTCCGGCGTCGTGCCCGTCCAGCGTGAACGACACGACGCTGACCGGTTCGTCGGAGTCGGACCAGAGGCGCAGCACCTCCACGCCGGGCACGTCGGCCAACCCGGCGACGAGGCGTCCCCGCAGGTCGCGGTCGTGCACGGCCAGCTCGTCGGCGATCCCCGAGATCTCGGTACAGGCGACGCCGAGGGCGATCGCCCCGATGACGTTCGGGCTGCCGGCCTCGTGACGCTGCGGCGCGGGCTCCCACGTCGTGCGCGCCACGGTCACGTTCGTCACGGCGCCCCCGCCGTCGAGGTACGGGCGGCCGGCGTCGAGCCAGTCGCGGCGCCCGATGAGGGCGCCGGCCCCGAACGGCGCGTAGAGCTTGTGCCCGGACAGGGCCACGTAGTCCGCGCCCGTCTCTACCAGGGAGAACGCCCGGTGCGGCGCGAGCTGGGCCGCGTCCACCACCACGCGGACCCCCGCGTGGTGCGCGAGCCGGACCACGTCGGCGATCGGCAGCGACTCACCGGTGACGTTGGAGGCCCCGGTCAAGGCGAGCAAGGAGAAGTTCCGGGTGGCGAGCGCGCTGGCCAGCGCGCCGAGCGTAGCGGTGACGGTCTCGCGAGCGCCGAGCACGTCCGCGCCGTGACGCTGCCAGGGCAGGAGGTTCGCGTGGTGCTCGACGTCGAGCACGAGGACGCGGGCGCCGTCGGGCAGGCAGCCCGCGAGCAGGTTGAGGGAGTCGGTCGTGTTACGGGTGATGACGACGACGTCGTCCGCGCGCGCGTCGACGAACCGGCCGATCGCCGTGCGGGACTGCTCGTAGAGGGCGGTGGAGACCTGCGAGAGGTATCCGGCGCCGCGGTGCACGCTCGCATAGAGCGGCAGCGCTCGGGTGACGGCCTCCGCCACGGCGGCCAGCGCGGGTGCACTCGCCGCATAGTCCAGGTTGGCGTAGCGCACGGACGTCTCGCCGTCGAGCGGGACGGTCAGGGGCACGACGGTGTCGGATCCGACGAGGGGAAGCAGGGCCATCGGGTACTCCTCGAGCTGAGGGACCCACAGGGGGGTGCAGGTCCGCGCTTGCCGGCGTCACCTCGACGTCGACCGGGTCGTCACCCGGGGCCTGTCTCTTATACACATCTGACG
>JAENWO010000284.1 GCA_016649925.1 Actinomycetales bacterium | reverse complement strand
CTGGTTCCACCGGTGCGCGCGGTCGATGACGACAAACCCCGATCGGTACTGCCCGTTCCCCGGCGGGCGCGGCGAGCCGGACGCGGCGTCGATCGTGGCCGCCATCGAGGCCAGCACCGGCACGCGGTGCGAGCGGAACTTCGGGAAGCCGGACGCGGCGATGCTCGAGGCGGCGCTGTCCGAGCTCGGCGTCTCGGTCTCCCGCGCCATCATGGTCGGTGACCGGCTCAGCACCGACATCCGGATGGCGGTGGACGCGGGCATGGTGTCCGCCTTGGTCCTGACCGGCGACCCGACGATGAAGGACGTCCTCGACGTGCGCCCCGAGATCCGACCCACGTTCGTCCTCGACCGCGTGGACCGCCTCATCCCCGGGCTGTTGCCCGAGGCGTGAGCGGCCGGTCGCTTCCCGCGCTCAGCTCCAGGCCAGGAGGGACCGTTCCGCCCAGTAGGTGAGGGCATCCTGGACGAACGGCGCACCCTCCTGCGCCGTGAGCCCGCGTGCGTCGTCGGCCCTGAGGTTCCCGGCGAGCTGGTCGAGCGTGGTAGCCCCGGAGAGGACGACGTCGGCCCACGGCTGGGCGAGGGCGCTCGCGATGGCGAGCGCATCCGCGCCCACTCCCGCCCGGTGCGCCAACGCAGCCAGGGCGGGGACCCTCCCGCGGTCGGTCAGGCGCCCGTTCGCCACCGCCTCCTTGACGACCACACGCCATCCGGCGTCGTGTGCCTCGACCAACGCGCCGCCGGCCGACGGCTCCAGGAGGTTCCACGTCGACTGAACCGCGGAGAATGGGCTCCCGGGGCGGAGGTCGAGTGCCGTGCGGATCACCCGGGCCTGCTCGGGCCCGCTCGTGGAGAAGCCGATCCGGACGCCCGCAGCCGCGACCTCGCCCAGCCGGTCCAGCAGCGCCCGGTCCCTCAGCACCGGGCTGTCCGGGGTGAGGGAGTGGATCAGGTAGATGTCCGGTGTCGCGCCCAGCGCGTCGAGCGTCTCGGGCCACTGCCGCTCGAACGTCGCGAGCCGGTGGTCCTTCCTCTCGTGCTGCTCAGCGTCGAGCCGCCAGCCCCCGACGTAGGTGTAGCCCCACTTCGACCCGATCGTGAGCTCTGCGCGTCGCCCGGGGTGGGATGCGAGCCAGGACCCGAGGAACTCCTCCGCTAGCCCGTACGAGCGGGCCGCGTCGACGTACCGCACGCCGGCGTGCCAGGCGGCGTCGAGCATGGCGTGCGTGCGGCTGCGCAGGTCCGCCACGGAGCGGCCCGCGGCGAAGTCGTCGCCGTGGTCGAGCGTGATGTAGGCCGGCCGGCCGAGTGCCGCCAGGCCGAGCCCGATCCGGGAGGAGGAGGCGTCGTCGGGCACGATTCACCCTAGTCCTGGCGCTCGCCCAGGACCGGTTCGGGCCTCATGCCTGTGCGCCCCAGAACCCGTCCGGCGCGAACAGTCGGTCCACGCATGCGTCGAGGGTCCCCGTCTCCACCGCGAGGTCGAGGACGGTGTAGCGGGAGCGGATCATCTGAGCGCGCGTGTACGTGTCCTGCAGCTGGGCCATGCTCAGTCCGACCTCGCCCGGGTGGGTGGGGGCACCGGCGTCGCGGAGCATCTGCTGGAACTGCGCGGCCGGCAGCAGCTGAGCCGCCAGCTCGGAACGCAGCGTGGGCCACGCCTGGACCAGCAACCGGAGGCGCTCGGCCAGTGCCGGACCGTCGACGTACTTCGCGAGGGTCTGCTCGACAGCGGTTCCCACGAGGGCCGGGTTGGGGAACAGCTCGCGCACGCGCGCCTCGACCTCGGCCTCGCCGGGCCAGGCAGCGACGCGCGCGTCGATGTCGATCGCGTCCAGGTCGAGTGCGAGCAGCTGCTCGTAGAGCGCGGCAGCCGCCACGGAGCCGAGGCCAACCTTGATGCCGTGAGAGAGCGGCGGGCTCTCGTGCACGCCGAGACCCTCCATCTCCCACAGGTGGGAGAAGAGGTGCTCCGCCCCGGAGCCCGGACGTGAGGAGGCGTACATCTGGATCGTCAGCCCGCTGATCACGAGACCCTCGGCCAGTCCGGCGAAGGCGCCCGGGTCACCGGCGGCCAGGCTCGCGGGACGTCCCAGTGCACGTCGGAACGGTTCCTGGAGGAACGGCCACACCCGTCGGTCGATCGCCTCGATCCCGAGCGCGTCGGCGATCATCCAGTCCGCACCGGCGGTGAGCTTGCCGAGCAGGTCGCCGTAACCCGACGCCGCCATCGCCGGCGGCGCGGCGGCGAGCACGTCGAGGTCCGCGACGAGCGCTCGGGGCGCGGGGCAGCTCAGCGACTTCTTGAACCCGTCCACGGTGATCGGGGCACCGAAGGCGGTGTACCCGTCCATCGAGGCGGCCGTCGCCACCACGAGATACGGGCGGTCCAGCTCATGGGAGGCTCGTTTGACGAGATCGTTGATCGTTCCGGAGCCGACCGCCACGGCGATCGCTTCCGTCCGGGAGAGCGCGGTGCGAAGCAGCTCGACGTTCTCCAGCGCGGCGTGCGGCTGGGCGGGGAAGACGTACGGCTCGAGCACGCTCCGACCGGCGGCGCGCATCTGCTCATCCACCGTGCGGCCGGCCACGTCGAAGGTCACCGCATCGGCGACCACGATGGCGGGGGAGTCGCCGAAACACTCACGGAAGACCGATTCGACCCGCTCCAGTGCTCGCGGACCGACCTCGACCCGGACGGTGTCGGTCGCCTCGCGCAGGGCGTCTTCAAGTGTGTGGTCGGCCATGGTTCCTTCCCCGGTTCGAACGGCAGCGGGGCCGCGTTCGTGCGCGGCCCCGCCATGGGTGTGCTGGTGGACCGATCCCCTCAGGCGGGCACCGGAAGCCTGCCGGC
The DNA here is from genome assembly GCA_016649925.1 of Actinomycetales bacterium. GTDB lineage: Bacteria > Actinomycetota > Actinomycetes > Actinomycetales > Beutenbergiaceae > JAENWO01. The sequence continues at coordinate 1,485 of JAENWO010000284.1, read as the reverse complement.
TCAGTCCTGACCGATCTTCTTGGTCCAGCCCTTGGTGAGCTCACGCGCCTCGCGCCAGCCCGCGTACATGGAGTCGGCCTGGTCGTGGCTCATCTGCGGCTCGAAGACCCGGTCCTCCTGCCACTTGCTCTCGAGCTCATCCATGCTGCCCCAGATGCCCGTGGAGAGTCCGGCCAGCAGCACCGTTCCGAACACGGCAGCCTCGGAGATCTTGGGACGAATCACGGGGAAACCGAGGATGTCGGCCTGCAGCTGGCACAGGAAGTTGTTCTTGACGGCACCACCGTCCACCCGCAGCTCGGGGATCGTGATGTCGCTGTTCGTGGTGGCCGCCTCGACGACGTCGCGGGTCTGGTAGGCCATCGACTCCACGGCCGCTCGGATGATGTGCAGCCGCCCGGTGGAGTTGCTCATGCCGATGATCGCGGCACGGGCGTACGGGTCCCAGGTGGGTGCCGCCAGACCGGTGAAGGCCGGGATGAGGTAGACGCCGTCGGTGCTGGGCACCTGACCTGCGTACCACTCGCTGTCCGGTGCCGCGTGGATCAGCTTGAGGTCGTCGCGCAGCCACTGCATCGTCTTGCCCATGGCGAAGAGGACGCCCTCGATCTCGTACGTGACCTCGCCCTGCACACCCCAGGCGATGCTCGGGGTCAGGCCCTCGATGCGATGCGGGCTGCTGCCACTGTTGATGTTCATCACACCGGCGGTGCCGTAGGTCATCTTCGCCTGGCCCGGGTGGAACGCCGCCTGGCCGAAGAGGCCCGCCTGCTGGTCACCCAGGTTCGAGGCGATCGGCACCGGAGCGCCGAAGGAAGCGCTGATGTCACCGACGATCGTGTCCGACGGAACGACCTCCGCGAGCATCTTGCGCGGGATGCCGTAGGCGGCCAGCAGCTCCTCGTCCCACTGGAGCGTCTCCAGGTTGAACATCATCGTGCGTGAGGCGTTGGAGTAGTCGGTGACGAACACCTGGCGACCGGTGAGGTTCCAGATCAGCCACGTGTCGATCGTTCCGGCGAGGAGCTCTCCCCGCTCGGCGCGCTCGTGGGCTCCGGGGACCTGGTCAAGGATCCACGCGATCTTGGAGGCGGAGTAGTACGCGTCCGGGATGAGGCCCGTCTTCTGCTGGATCTGCTCGGCCAGGCCGGCCTCCACCCACTTCTCGATGACTCCCACCGAGTGGCGCGAGGCCCACACGATCGCGTTGTGGATCGGGCGGCCGGTCTCCTTCTCCCAGACCATCGCCGTCTCGCGCTGGTTCGTCATGGCCACAGCCGTGAGGTCCGAGGGCTGGACGTTGGCCTGACGCATCGCGGCGCGCATCGTCTCGAACTGAACCGTCAGGATCTCCTGAGGGTCGTGCTCGATCCAGCCGGGACGCGGGTAGTGCTGAGTCAGCTCGCCGGCGGCTAGGCCGATGACCTCACTGTTCTCGTCGACGATGAAGGTACGGGCGCCCGTTGTGCCTTCGTCGATACCCAG
>JAENWO010000476.1 GCA_016649925.1 Actinomycetales bacterium | reverse complement strand
TGACGACGTTCGGACCGGTGGTCGACGGCGACGTCCTGCCCCGGGCGCCCCTGGAGGCGTTCGCCGACGGCGTGGGCGCGGACAAGGCCCTCCTCATCGGCGCCAACTCCCACGAGTTCAACCGCGCCACCGAGTCCCTGGAGCCGTTGCTGGCGAGGCTGGCCGCCGCGCCGTTGCTCACCGGCGCCGGGCTGCCCGCGACGCTCGCCCGGGCCTATCCCCGAGCCCACCCGGGGCTCACCCCTGCTCAGGTCCTCGGTCAGGCGCTCACGGACCGGCTCTTCCGGATCTCGGCTGTCCGGGCGGCCACCGCCCACCGCGACGGTGCCGCTGCCCTGCCCCAGGGCGCCACGCCGGGCGGGACCTGGCTCTACGACTTCCGCTGGCGCTCACCCGTCACCGGCCTGTCCGTGCACTGCCTCGAGCTGCCGTTCGCCTGGAACGCCCTCGGTGCCGACCGCGTGGACCGGATCGCCGGGCCGAACCCGCCCCAGGAGCTGGCCGACGACGTGCACACCGCGGTCGTGGGTCTGGTCCGCGACGGCGACCCGGGCTGGGAGCAGTTCTCCAGGGAGCGCTCGATGGCTCGCGTGTTCGACGTTCCGTCCTGGACGGGCCGCGACCCGTACCGCTTCGAGCGGGTCGCCGCGGACCTCCTCGACGGGCGCTGACCACACTGACGTCAAGGGTGTCCGCGTCACGGGCGTCCGCGTCAGGGTGGCTGCGTCACGGGCGTCCGCGTCACGGGCGTCCGCGTCAGGGTGTTGCGGGAATGCCGTCTGCTCGACGGCTTGGTGCTCCTCGCTCGCCACGCCGGCCTGCTGCTCCTCGCTCGCCACGCCGGCCTGCTGCTCCTCGCTCGCCACGCCGGCCTGCTGCTCCTCGCTCGCTTCGCCGGGCGGCAAGCCCAGGATGCGTCGCATGACCGCGTCGACCAGCGTGCCCATCACGAGGCCGATGACCACACCTACGCTCACGGCGATCACCGGGTGGTCGCGCAGGACGGCCCCGGCGCTGATCCCGAGGATCGTGGAGTAGATCGCCCACATCACCGCGGCGATTCCGGCGTAGCCGATGAACCGCTTGAACCCGAAGCCGACGGCACCGGCCGTCATGTTGACCGCGACGCGGCCGATCGGGATGAACCGGGCCGAGAGGATGAACGCGCCGCCGCGGTGGCGGAGGGTGCGCTCGGCCCAGTCCAGCGTCCGCTGGCCCCGTCTGGTGCGGAAGAGCCGCAGCCGGCGCACGGGCACGCGGGTACCGATGAGGTAGGCGATCGTGTCTCCGCAGAACGCCCCGAGGGCCGCGGCGGGGATGAGCAGCAGGAAGCTGGGCCCCTTGCCTGCCATCGCCAGGCTGGCCAGCGCGATGACCGCGGACTCGCTCGGGATCGGCGGGAAGAAGCCGTCGATGGTGCAGACCAGGACGAGGACGACGAGAGCCCATGGCGACGCCGCCATCGCCAGGATGCTCTCAACCACGAGTGGCTCCTCAATTGGGTGGGCCGGACAGGGACAACGCTAGGCCCGGATTGGCCGACTCTCCATCGGGGGATCCCCTGATCCTGCCCCTGGGTTCGGGGGTAGCACCTCCCCCCGGCGTGCGATGCTCTCCCTCGTCCCTCATCCCAGCGGATGAGCCGGCCTCAAGGGAACCGGTTTTCGACCCGACGCTCTCCCCGTGCGCGGAGGAGGACGTGATCCATGGCGCGGCGGCCGGTAGAGGAGGAGTTCGAGGTCGCCTGGGACGATGACCCCCCGAGGCGCGCGCCTCACCTTTGAGCAGGTCACGCAGACGCTCTGACGTGCCCTGGCGCGCTGTCGGGGGGTGGCGCGGGCTAGGAGCCGGTGAGCGGGAAGCCCAGGGCCGCGGCGGCCGCCGTCGGGATCGGGTCCTTGGCCCAGCGAGCGGCCATGTCGGCGTGGGCCAGGGACCGCAGCTGTGCCCGGTCCAGGTAGAGCTCACCGGCCAGGTGGTCCCTCTCGTGCTGCACGATGCGAGCCGCCCATCCGGTGAGCACCTCGTCCACGGGGACCCCCGATGCGTCCAGCGCCTCCAGCCGCACGGTGCGCCAGCGGCTGCGCACGGCGGTCCAGCCCGGCAGCGAGAGGCAGCCTTCGTAGAACTCCACCCGCTCGGACCCCACCGGGGTGTAGCGCGGGTTCACGACCACCCTGAACGCGAACGCCTCACGCTCGCGCACCCGCGCCACCTCGACGTCGGCGGTGCCGGGGTCCTCCAGGACGGCGAGCGCGATACCGAGACCGATCTGCGGCGCGGCCAGCCCCACGCCGGGGGCTGCACGCATGGTGGCGCGCATCGCCACGACCAGCTCGCCGAGGAGAGCCTCCTCGAGCTCGCCGTGGTAGGACGCGGCCACCTCGCGCAGCACCGGGTGGCCGGCAGGAAGGATCGGCAGCACGCCGTCCGTGGCGCCGTCGAGCAGGTGGCGCACCCGCACCGCGAGCGGGAGCTCGGCGTGGGGCACGGCCGGCTCAG
>JAENWO010000188.1 GCA_016649925.1 Actinomycetales bacterium | reverse complement strand
GGGTGCGCAGCAGGCCGGCAGGGGTGAGAGCGAGCTCCAGGAGAACCGCGATCTGTGCCACCTCGTCGCGCGCCACGACGCTCACGGTCGCCGCTCCTCGCTGGACCACCTGCCCGGCCGCGACCGGTTCGCCGTCCACCTCGACCGTCTGCACGCTGAGCCGAGGTGACCACGCGGTCCCGCTGCGGTGCACCGAGAGCCCTGGTCGCCCGCCCCAGCCGCGCGTGTGCTCCGGCAGAAGGCTCGGGTCGTACTGGACGTCGGACTCACCGTCGATCGCCGTGCGGAGGGTCGAGTCGGCGAACGCGAGCAGGTCGCCGTCGGGTGCCGCGAGGCGACGTCCCCAGTGTGCGATCGTCGGCAGCAGCTCGCCCCTGAGGACGAGGAGGACCGAGACGTCGTCAGCGACGAGGTGGATCACGCGAGCGGCGTTCATGGCCCCGTCTCGTCGAGTGGGCCGCAGGGTGCCGATCCCGCAGCGGATGCTCCTAGACTACCGTGAGAGCGATCTCTGGGAAGAAGGGCCGGGCATGACATGGACGCACCTGGGGCACTCCCAGGTCCGGCTGGCCCCGGGGGTGTTCGACGACCGTCGCCGACTCAACCGGGAGTACCTCGCCTCGCTGCGGGAGACGGGTCTGCTCCAGAACCACCTCATCGAGGCTGGCATCGGCGAGCAAGGCTGGCACCTCCATCCTTCGGGTGAGACACCCGCCGATCGCGGGTTCGACAGGCACTGGGGCTGGGAGACGCCCGGGTCGCTGCTGCGCGGCCACTTCGTCGGGCACTGGATGTCGGCCGCAGCGCGGGAGATCGCGGTCACGGGCGACCCCCACCTGCGCGCCACGCTCGACGCGGTCGTCGAGGGGCTGGAACGCTGCCAGCGCGAGAGCGACGGGGAGTGGGCCTTCGCCATCCCGCCGACCTTCCTGCGCCGCCTCGCGCAGGGGCGCGACGTCTGGGCGCCGCAGTACGACCTGCACAAGACGCTCATGGGCCTGGTCGACGTGTACCTGGACCTCGGCGACGAGCGCGCGCTGCGTGTCGCGCACCGTGCCGCTCAGCCCCTGGCGCGCTGGGCGCGCGGCGTCGGGACGGACGAGTTCCAGACCGTCCTGGAGGTCGAGACCGGAGGGATGCTGGAGGTCTGGGCCGACCTGCTCGCCGCGACCGGTGACGCGACGTACCGCGAGCTCCTCGACCTCTACTACCACCGCTCACTGTTCGACGGCCTGCTCGAGGGCCGCGACGTGCTGACCAACAGGCATGCGAACACGACGATCCCCGAGGTGCTCGGGGCCGCCCGCGCCTACGAGGTGACGGGTGAGGAGAGATGGCGCCGGATCGTCGAGGCGTACTGGGAGTGGGCGGTCGTGCGTCGAGGCACGTTCTGCACCGGGGGCCAGACCTCGGGCGAGATCTGGACCCCGCCGTTCGCTTTCGCCGCGCGGCGCGGCGCGAAGACCCAGGAGCACTGCACCGTCTACAACATGATCCGCCTGGCCGACGTCCTGTTCCGCTGGACGGGGCAGGTGGCCTACCTCGACTACATCGAGCGCAACCTGGTCAATGGCATCCTCGCCCAGCAGAACCCCGTGTCCGGGATGGTCACCTACTTCCTGCCGCTCGAGGGCGGCGCGCGCAAGGTGTGGGGGAGCCCCACCGAGGACTTCTGGTGCTGTCACGGCACGCTCGTCCAGGCGCACACCCGCCACTCGTCGCTCGTGTTCTACGCCGACGACGACGGGAGCCTGACGATCGCCCAGCACATCGCTGCGCAGGCGCACGTGCCGACGCCAGCCGGGGAGGTGCTGGTGGACGTCGAGCTGCTCGACGACGCGAGGGTCGTGGGGCCCGACTCGAACGCGGGCGACGCCGGCGACACGCACCGCCCGCACGCCTCGCGGGTGCGCGTGACGATCACCTCGGCCGATGGCGTGCCGCTGCGGGTTCGCCTGCGCGTCCCCGGATGGACCGACGGTGAGCCCGTCGTGGACGCGGACGGCGCCGTGCCGGTGGTCGACGGCTTCCTCACGTTCGACCACGCGGGTGGCCGGACCCGCGCCGACGTCGCCTTCCCGTTCGCGCTGCAGGCGATCCCGATCCCCGACGAGCCCGCTACGGTGGCGTTCGTCGAGGGTCCCGTGGTGCTCGCCGGCATCGTCGACGGGGAGGTCGCGCTGCACGGCGACGCGCAGGCGCCCACCTCGCTGCTCGTGGCCGACGACGAGCGGCAGTGGTCGCAGTGGCTCACCCGCTACCGCAGCGTCGGGCAGCCGACGACGATCCGGCTGCGCCCGCTGCACGAGGTCGTCGACGAGAGGTACTCGGTCTACTTCCCGATCATCCCCGCGACGGCGCCGTGACCCCATCGGCCGAGCCCCCCCACGAACGTCCCCGGTCGTGGCGACCAGGTCCCGGATCGACCCGCGCCACGAAGGCAGCGCTGCCAGGAAGGACGACTCGCGTGGCTCACCCCCTTCGGATAGTCCTCATCGGAACCGGCTTCATGGGGCGGATGCACGCGCAGGCGTGGCGTACCGCGCACCGGTTCTTCGACCTCCCAACGTCGCGGCGAGCGCCCACGCGGACAGCACCTACCTCGCAGTGGAAGGAATCCCCTCATGACGCGCACCGCGCTCGTTGTTCGTGGTGGTTGGGACGGGCACCGTCCCGTCGAGGCGACGAACCTCTTCGTGCCGTTCCTCGAGGAGCACGGGTTCGACGTCCGGATCGAGGAGTCCAACGAGGTCTACGGCGACGAGCCGCTGATGCGGCGCACCGACCTGGTCGTGCAGAGCGTGACCATGTCGGAGATCTCGCGCGAGGCCCTCATGGGGCTGGCCGCGGCCGTCCGCCGGGGCACTGGTCTTGCGGGGTGGCACGGCGGGATCGCCGACTCCTACCGCGCCTGCTCCGACTACCTGCAGCTGATCGGTGGGCAGTTCGCGACGCATCCGTCGAAGGACCCGGCGCGGTGCGTGGGTGACGAGAGGGACAACTTCCTGCCCCACACCGTGCACGTCACGGACCTCGGCCGCGGGCACGAGATCACGGCTGGCGTCGACGACTTCACCCTCACCAGCGAGCAGTACTGGGTGCTGCACGACGACCTCATCGACGTGCTGGCGACCACGACGCACCCGGTGCAGCCGTACCACCCATGGCACCGCCCGATCACCTCCCCGGTGGTGTGGACCCGGCTCTGGGGTGACGGCCGCATCGTCGTCGCCACGCCGGGACACAGCGTCGACGTGCTGCGCAACCCGAACGTCCGGACGATCGTCGAGAGGGGGATGCTGTGGGCGACCCGCACGGTATCGGAGTAGTCGGGCTCGGCGTCATCGCGGCGCGCTACCTGGGGACCCTGGTCGGGCACCCCGACGTCGCCGTCAGGGCCGTCGCCGACCTCGATCAAGAACGGGCGGCCGAGGTGGCCTCGGGCATCCCCGGGTGCCGCGCGCTGCCGGTCGCTGACCTGGTCGCCGACGACGCCGTCGACACGGTGCTGAACCTCACGACCCCCGACGCCCACGCCGAGATCGCGCTGGCGGCGTTGGCCCACGGCAAGAACGTCTACGGCGAGAAGCCGCTGGCGGCCACGTTCCTCGACGCTCTGTCGGTGATCCGCGCGCGTGGGGACGCGTGGGTCGGCGGCGCCCCCGACACGGTGCTCGGCACCGGCATCCAGTCCGCGCGCGCGGCAGTGGACTCCGGGAGCATCGGCCGGCCGATCGCGGCGTTCGCCACGTGGGTCGCGCCGGGTCACGAGCGCTGGCACCCCAACCCGGACTTCTACTACCGGGCCGGAGGCGGCCCGCTGCTCGACATGGGCCCCTACTACCTGACCTCGCTCGTCCAGCTGCTCGGCCCCGTCACGCGGGTCACCGGTGCCTCGTCGCGCGGCCGCGACACGCGGACGATCGGCTCGGGCCCGCGGGCTGGCGAGCGGATCCCCGTCGAGGTCGACACCCATGTCACCGGCATCCTCGAGCACGCCGGTGGCGCGCTGTCGACCGTGGTGCTGAGCTTCGACGCCGTCGCCACCGGGGCAGCGCCGATCGAGGTCCACGGCGAGCGGGGCAGCCTGTCGGTGCCGGACCCCAACACGTTCGACGGCACGGTGCGGTTGCGCCTGCTGGGCGAGCAGGACTGGACCGCGGTAGCGCCGTCCGCCGGCTACCAGGGTGCCGAGCGGGGCATCGGGCTCCTGGACTTCGTGCACGGCGGATGCCGAGCCGGCGGTGACCTGGCGCTGCACGTGCTCGAGATCATGACGGCACTGCTCGCGTCCGCGCGCGACGGGGTGCGGGTACCGCTCACCACGAGCGTGGAACGTCCGTCGCTCGTCCCCCTGACCACCGAGACGGGATGGCGGAAGCCATGACCGGGACCGCTCACGGCGTCGTTGATCTCGACGTCGACCAGCCAGCACACCGAGAGGAAGCAGGACCGATGGCAGCACAGGACCTCCCGAGGCTCGACGTCTCGGCTCTGCCGGCGCCCGTCGACGTCAGCGACAACCTGCGGGCGCTCGCAGAGGTCGCCGAGGTGGTCGCGCGGGGGCCCTACTCGGCCGACTGGGGCTCGCTCCAGCGGTACACCCCGCCGCTGTGGTACCGGGACGCGAAGCTCGGCATCTTCGTGCACTGGGGCATCTACTCGGTGCCGGCGTTCGCCAACGAGTGGTACTCGCGCTCGATGTACCTGGAGGCCACGCCATCCTTCGCGCACCACGTCGCGACGTACGGCCCGCAGAGCGAGTTCGGCTACAAGGACTTCATCCCCAGCTTCCGGATGGAGCGGTTCGACCCGCACGAGTGGACGGCGCTCTTCCGTCGAGCCGGGGCGCAGTACGTGGTCCCGGTCGCAGAGCACCACGACGGCTTCGCGATGTACGACAGCGACCGCTCGCGCTGGACCGCGGCGAAGCTGGGTCCGGGCCGGGACGTGCTGGGGGACCTGCTCGACGCCGTCGACGAGGCGTGGATGGTGCGCGGGGCCTCGACCCACCGGGCCGAGCACTGGTTCTTCATGAACGGAGGCATGCGCTTCGACTCCGACGTGCGCGACCCGGCGCTGCAGGACTTCTACGGCCCGGCGCAGCGCGAGGAGACGGCGCCGAACGAGCGGTTCCTCGAGGACTGGCTGCTGCGCTGCGTCGAGGTCGTCGACCGCTACCGCCCCCAGGTCGTCTACTTCGACTGGTGGATCGAGCAGCCCGCCTTCGAGCCGTACCTGCGCACGTTCGCCGCCTACTACTACAACCGCGCCGCCGAGTGGGGTCGCGAGGTCGTCATCCACTACAAGTGGGACGCGTTCGCCCCCGGATCGGCGGTCTATGACGTCGAGCGCGGCACGGTCTCGGGCATCCGCGAGGAGCTCTGGCAGAACGACACCTCGGTCTCGCGGTCGTCGTGGTGCTGGGTCGAGGACCATGTCT
>JAENWO010000369.1 GCA_016649925.1 Actinomycetales bacterium | reverse complement strand
GCCCCGCCCACGGCTTCGCCCGCCTGACGCACTGGGAGCTCGGTGAGGTCATCGCCGACGACGGCGGTGTCCACCTCTGGCTGCACCTCGCCAACACCCCGGCGACCCGGGCCCTCTGGCCGCACTCCTTCGAGGCGATCTACCGCATCACCTTCGGCGCCGATCTCACCCTCGCGCTGGACTTGCGCAACACGGGAGACGAGACCTTCAGCTTCGAGGAGGCGCTGCACACCTACCTGGCCGCCGGCGACGTCGTCGGCGTCACCGTCCGCGGCCTCGAGGACGCGCGCTACCTGAACACGGTGCCCGGTGCGGCCCAGGGTGTGCAGCGCCAGGACGGGCCGATCCGGATCGCTGGCGAGACGGACCGGATCTACGTCGGCACAACTGCGATGGTCTCGGTCCAGGACGCCGTCCGCACCGTGACGAACGCCAAGGAGAACTCCGCCTCGACCGTCGTGTGGAACCCGTGGATCGCCAAGGCTGCTGCGATGCCGGACTTCGGTTCCGACGAGTGGCCCTGGATGCTCTGCGTCGAGACGGCGAACGTGCGCGACGACGCCCTCACGGCTCGCGTCGGCGGAGGCCGCCGTCGGGCGCGCCGCTGCGTGGGGCGCACTCGCCGACGACGTGGCCGCGTCTCGTCCCGACCACGACGAGCTCGTTGGCCCCGCACCTGGCTGCCCTGGAGCACGTGCGGGAGGTGGCGCGGCTGTGCCGCGGGGAGGCGGCGGCCCGGTCCGAGGGTGACATCGACGGTGGTCGGGAGCTGCGAGCCCGCCAGCACGTGGTCGTGGGGGAGTACCTCGCGCCGGTGCTGCCTGAGCCGGGTGCGCGGCTCGACCGGGAGGCGGAGTCGAACGTCTGGCGCACCGTCGGGCGGCTGCTGCTGGCCTACCTCTCCGCCGAGAGCGGGCGGGACTATCAACGGTGTGACCAACGCCACACCTTCGGTGGTGCAGGGCCACCCGGAAGGACCCACGACCTCGATCGCGTAGCAGGCAAGCTCGCGATGATCAGCGGCGCAGCGCGCGGAATCCGCGCGGAGGCCGCTCGTTTCCTCCTCGCCGAGGGAGGCGAGGTCGCCATCGGCGACGTCCTTGACGCGCAGGGCGAGGCCCTGGCAGCCGAGTTCGGCGAGCCCGCCCTCTACGCCCACCTCAGCGTCACGGACCGTGCCGGTGGAGGGCCGCGGCCGACGTCGCGAAGAGGCCGCTCCGGCAGGACCCCGGAGATTGCCAACCTCATCGTCTACCTGGCCAGTGACGAGTTCACGTTCTCCACCGGTGCTGGGCTCGTGGCCGATGGCGGTGCGCTGGCCGGTCTGCCCGCGTAGCCGTATCGGGACCCCGGCTCGACCTGTTGGGCGGAGTGGCACGCGGGACCTCGGTCCCGCGTCCCGGCCGTGTGCTGCAGTTACGGTGCTTGGGACTGTCCCGCAGACGAAGGAGTTCCGCGTGATCCGCCTGGCGATCATCTCGGCGTCCACCAGCCCCATCCGCACCGGCGCACCCATCGCCGCGTGGGTCAGTCAGAGCGCCCGGCGCTCGCGTGCGTTCGAGGTCGACGATATCGACCTGCAGCAGGTCCACCTGCCGCTCTTCGACGAGCCCGCGTTGCCGCGCTACCGCCGTTACGTCCACGCGCACACCATCCAGTGGTCAGAACGCGTGGATGCCGCGGACGCCTTCGTCATGGTGGTCCCGGAGTACAACCGTGGCTACCCCGCCCTGCTGAAGAACGCGCTGGACTACCTCGCTCAGGAGTGGGCGTTCAAGCCGGTCGGGATCGTCTCCTACGGCTCGGGGATGTCCGGTGGGATCCGGGGTGCCGAGGCACTGAGCGGGGTCCTCACGGCGCTGCAGATGCACCCGGTGCGCGAGATGGTCGTGGTGCCACACGTCGAGAAGCACACCAGCGGCGAGACGTTCTCACCCACGCCCGGGATGACCGAGGGCGCCGAGCTGATGTTCGAGTCGCTCGTGCGGGCCGACGCCGCCATGAACCTCTTGCGCACCTCGAGCGCAGACGTCGGGTGGCAGCAGGGGACCGACGAGACGTTGGCCCAGCAGGGCGACCGGCGCTGGACGCCGCGCCCCCCGCGCGACGAGCGGGAGGCGTGGCGGCGCAGCGCAGCCGGCACCACCAGCACGCTCTGAGCGGGCCGCCGTCGGCTAGCCGGTGGTCACGCGGGGCGATGACCTACGTCCCGGGTCCGGAGCAGCCGGTGATGACACGCTGAGGACACCAGCTGAGAAACGGGGACTTCCATGACGCGCACGGCGACAGCACTCCAGGCCCCGGTGTCCAGCGTGATGAGTTGGCCGGTCGCGATGGTGGACCTGACGGCCACGATGGGCGACGTGGCCGAGGCGCTCGCCTCCAACGAGATCGGTAGCGCCCTGGTGATGGCGGGCGAGAAGTTCGTCGGCATCGTCACCGAACGGGACCTGGTCACGCATCTGGCGAACTCCGCGAACCCGGACCACCTGTTGGCCGAGGAGATGGTCACCCACACCCCGGTCTCGGTCTCCCCGCACGACACCGTGCTGGTCGCCGCGCGGGCGATGGTCGAGGCAGGAGTTCGACACCTGCCGGTCCTGGACGGGGACGAGGCCGTCGGGATGGTGTCGATACGCGACGTCACCGCGGTGCTGCTGCGCGAGGTGGACGAAGCTCTCGGCTGATCGCCGGATTGCAGCTGATCGGTAGGTCCACCACCCCATCGACCCTACGAAGAAGGCCCCGGCTCGCGTCTCCGCTGGCCAGGGCCTTTCTCGTCGCTGTCTCAACGAGTGTCCGAGGGGGGACTTGAACCCCCACGCCCTATCCGGGCACTAGCACCTCAAGCTAGCGCGTCTGCCATTTCCGCCACTCGGACAGTGGTGTGCCCCACCAGTGGGAGACGATCGCCGAGACCGTGACCACGCCGTGGGCAACGCCAAGAAAGATAGCACGCACAGGGGTCGTGATCCGAAACTGTCATCGGCCGGTGCGCCGTCTCTCGGGGCAGTCTCAGCGGGGCGAGGGTGGACTCGGTGCCACGCACGGGATCGGGCGCACCGCGCCCGTCCGCGCCCCATCGGTGGCTTCGGACGTCCTGGCTCACCTGTCCCACCAGAACGGGATTCTCCTCTCCCCGGTTCCGGGGTCGTTGTTCGCCGCGGCGGCACTCCTGAACCTGGTGATGCTCGCGCGGCGTCTGCGTCGTCTGCGTCGTCGAGGCCATCCGGCCATGACGGCGGACGGGACGCGGACGCGGACGTCAGGTGTGGTGGGCGGATCAATGGGAGGGTCCATGGTGCGTCCTCTCCGGGAACCAGGGTTGGTCCGGCCGGCGTCGGGCGCACCCCGGCCCGCACAGTTGTGGGATCCGTCCGGCGAACCGGACGGACCCCAGGTGTACTGCTCCGATCAGGCCCGGCTAGCGGGGCCCGGGGCCGCCGTCGCCGTGGCCGCCGCCGTTCCCGGGGGTGGT